>NZ_BAAGGY010000012.1:0-110193 GCF_054658635.1 Agathobaculum sp. TL06 | reverse complement strand
CCCAGCGCCGTCAGCATGTTCACGGCGTCGGTGGCCTTAATGTCCGCCTCATCCGTGAACGCCGCACCGGCAAACATGGTGAACGCGCATGCGAACGCCAGCACCAGTGCGAGAACCTTTTTCTGATGGCGCGATACTGCACATAATACTGAAAAAATAGTCGGAATGCGGTCGAAAATACCCTCAAAAAAAAACATTTTGAAAAAGGGAAAATTTGGAGAATATTTTCCCCATATGCAGGAGCAGCAATCAATAACCAGAAATACCAAATAAATTTTCCCCTGATTTTTGTTTCGCTTGTAAAACCTTTCTGCAATGGAACAATACACACAAAAATGCATATTTATATTTGTATATAAGTGCCGGAGTATCAGGTGGTTTTCACGAATTCGCACAAAACCCCTTGCATTGACAGATAGATATTGTATAATTTATATAGTGGCTTTGGCCAAATTACAGGATGAGGTGATACCAATGGACTATATTGCAGAATACAAACGTTGGCTGGAGAATCCGGCGCTTACCGAGGATGAGCGCGCGGAGCTTCAGTCCGTTCAGGAAAATAAGGAAGAGATCGAAAGCCGCTTTTTTGCCCCGCTGTCTTTTGGAACAGCCGGCCTGCGCGGCGTGCTCGGCGTAGGCCTCAACCGCATGAACCGCTTTACCGTGGGACAGGCCGCTCAGGGCTTGGCCAACCTGATCGTATCCAACGGAAAAGCCGCCATGGACCGCGGCGTTGCGATCGCGTACGACAGCCGCCATTTTTCGCCTGAATTTGCCAGACAGTCGGCCTGCATCCTTGCGGCGAGCGGCATCAAGACCCTGCTGTTCGACGAGCTTCGCCCGACCCCAGAGCTTTCCTTTGCGATCCGCCATTACGGCTGCATCGCGGGCATCAATATCACCGCATCCCATAATCCCAAGGAATACAACGGTTATAAGGTGTATTGGGAGGATGGCGCGCAGCTGCCTCCGGCGGAGGCCGATGTGGTTGCCAAGGAAATGGCGGCGACCGATATTTTCAGCGGCGTGCGCACGGGCGACTACGACGCATTTGTGGAAAGCGGCATGATCCGCATTTTGGGCAGGGAAACGGACGAGGCGTATCTCGGCGAGGTGCTCAAGGTCGCGGTCAATCCGGACTGTGTAAAGCAGGTCGCGGATGAGTTTAAGCTGGTCTACACCCCGTTCCACGGCGCGGGCTACCGCCTGGTGCCGGAGATCCTGCGCCGGCTGGGCTATAAGCATATCATCTGCGAGCCGGAGCAGATGAAGATCGACGGGGACTTCCCGACGGTTAAAAACCCCAATCCGGAATACAAGGAAGGCTTCAACCTGGCGATCGAGCTGGCGCGGCAGAACGATGTCGACCTCATTATCGGCACGGATCCGGACGCCGACCGCACCGGCATTGTGCTCAAGGACAAGACCGGCGATTACGTCACCCTTTCGGGCAACCAGGTGGGCGTGCTGCTGATTGATTACATCATCACCGCCCGCAAGCTGACGAACACCATGCCCGCACATCCGGCGGTGCTCAAGTCGATCGTGACGACCGAGATGGCGCGCGCGGCGGCGGAAAAGAACGGCGTGGCGTGCTTTGATACGTTCACGGGCTTCAAATTCCTGGCCGAAAAGATCAAGCAGTTTGAAAAGACCGGCTCGCACCAGTACCTCTTTGCGTTTGAGGAGTCCTACGGCTATCTCGCGGGCGACTACGCGCGCGACAAGGACGCCGTGACCGCCTCCATGCTGATCGCGGAGATGGCGGCCTATTACCGCACGCAGGGCAAGACCCTGTACGACGCGATGGAGGAAATGTACGAAAAATACGGCTATTACTGCGAAAAGACCATCTCCATCACCATGCCCGGCGTTTCCGGCCTGACGCGCATGAAAGAGCTGATGGCAGAGCTGCGCGAAAAGCCGCTCGGCAGGATCGGCACGCATCAGGTGGAATACACCCGCGATTATATGCCCGGCACCCGCACTCGCATGGCGGACGGCAGCGCGGAGCAGATCGAGCTGAAGGGCCAGAACGTTATGTATTACGAGCTGGAGGGCGGTACGACATTTATTATCCGTCCGTCCGGCACCGAGCCTAAGGTCAAGGTCTATATCATGGCCAAGGGCGACAGCAAGGCGGCGGCCGCCGAAAAGGTGGAGGCGCTCTCCGCCGCGGCAAAGGAGATCGTCCGCTGAACAGAGGGATCCGCTGAAAAAAACCCCCGAAGCAGGCTTCGGGGGTTTTTCGCGTTTGTACGGCGCCGCGTCAGCGGTTTCTGCGCCAGGTATCCGGCGCAAACAGCAGCAGCATGGGGAACAGCTCCAAGCGTCCCGCCAGCATGTTGAACATCAGCACGATCTTGCTGAGCGGGTCGAAAAAGCCGAAATTGGAGGACGGCCCGACCAGCTCCAGGCCGGGGCCGACGTTGTTGAGCGTGGCCGCGACCGCGGTAAAATTCGTGACCAGGTCCTGGCTGGAAAGGCACAGCACGAGAGTGGACAGGATAAAAATGATCAGATAGGCGATCAGGAAGACGTTGACCGAGCGCATAACCTCATGCTGCACGCGCCGGCCGTCCATCTTATTGACGCGCACCGAGCGCGGATGGATCAGGAACTGCATCTCCTTTTTGATGCTTTTACACATCAGCAGGATGCGCGAGCATTTGATGCCGCCGCCGGTCGAACCGGCGCAGGCGCCGATGAACATGAGCAGCACCAGGATGCACTTGCTGAACGCGGGCCACTGGTTGAAGTCCACCGTGGCGAAGCCGGTGGTCGTGATGATGGAGGCGACCTGGAACAGCGCGTGGTGCAGGCTGTCAAAAAAGCCGCCGAACAGATGACGGACGTTGCACGCGATCAGCAGGGTGGAGGCGGCGATCACGCCAAGGTAAACGCGTAGCTCCTCAATCCGGAGCGCCTGCTTCCAGCGGCGCGTCAGGATCAGGAAATAGATGTTGAAATTCACGCCGAACAGGATCATAAACACCGTGACCACGGCCTGCAGGTAATAGCCGCTGTAATGCGCCATGGAGTTGTTCCAGATGCCGAAGCCGCCGGTGCCGGCCGTTGCCAGCGCAGTGTTGACGGCGTCGAACAGCGGCATGCCGCCGAGCAGCAGCAGCACGACCTCCACAATGGTCATACCCAGGTAGATCGCGTACAGGATGAACGCGGTGTCGCGCAGGTGGGGCGACAGCTTGTTCACCGACGGACCGGGGCTTTCCGCGCGCATCAGGTAGATCGTCTGCCCGCCTGCGAGCGGGAGCACGGCCAGCATGAACACCAGCACGCCCATGCCGCCCACCCAGTGGGTCAGGCTGCGCCACAGGAGCGAGGCGTGCGACAGCGCCTCCACATCGCCAAGGATGGTCGCGCCGGTTGTGGTGAAGCCGGAGATGCTTTCAAAAAGCGCGTCCACATAGGAGGGGATCTCGCCGCTGAGCCAGAACGGGAGCGCGCCGGTCAGCGCGAGCACGATCCAGCACAGCGATACGGTGACAAAGCCCTCGCGCGCGTAGAAGCGGGTGTTCTCGGGCTTGCAGCGGGTAAACAAGCAGGAAAAGACCAGGCAGAGCGCGGACACGGCCAAATAGGCGAACGCGATCGGCTCCTGGTAGATAACCGCTGTCAGCATGGGCAGCAGCAGGATGCCGCCCTCCACGCTCAGCATCCAGCCGACCAGGTAGCACACCATAGCGTGATTCATGGCCGTTGTTCCTCCGTTTCACGGGGCAGAAAGATATCCTGCAGGTCGTTCATGCCCTGGCGGGTGGAAACGACGATGACCGTGTCCCCCTCCTGCAGCATGTCCTGGCCGCGTGGGATGATCCGCTTGCCGCGGCGGTTAATACAGCACAGCAGCACGTCCGGCCGGATGGGCATGTCCTGCAGCGGCACGCCGGTCAGGTCGTGCGCGGCCACGCGGAATTCGAGCGCCTCCGCGCCGCGCAGCTCGTGCAGCGTTTCCACATTGGAGCCCATGGAATTCTGCATCGCGCGGGTGTATTGGCTGATGAGGTCGGCGGTCGTCTGCTTGGGGCGGATGATGGTGCCGATGGGCAGACTCTCGATGACCTCCTCGAAATTGACGCGGTTGATCTTGGTGAACAGCTTGGCCTTGGAATGGCGGCCCGCATGCAGCGCGAGCAGGATGTTTTCCTCGTCCATGCCGGTCAGGGCGATAAAGGCGCCGCAGGTGGCCAGCCCCTCCTCGTCGAGCAGATCGCGGTCGGTGCCGTCGCCGTGGATGATGGTCGCGCCGGGCAGCAGCTCGGACAGCATCTCGCAGCGGTCGAGCCGGTTTTCAATGATCTTGACCGAAATGCCCGAGCTGAGCAGTATGCCGGCCAGGAAAAACGATATTTTCCCGCCGCCCACCAGCATGGCCGAGCCGATATGGCTGTGCGGCACGCCGATCTTTTCAAAGAAATAGACCTGCTCGTTTGGGGGAATAATGATCGTGATATCGTCGCCCGCCTGCAGGACAAAGTCGCCCTTGGGGATAAAGGTGGTCCCCGCCCGCCGGACCATGCACAGCAGCACATGGGTATGCAGCGAGGCGTTGATCTCGCAGACCGGCATGCCCGCCAGACGGGAGCCGGACGGAAGCCGGATATCCAGCAGCTCGATGCGTCCCTTGGCGAACGTGCTCACGCCGATCGCGGAGGGGAAGCGGATCAGGCGGGAAACGACCCGCGCCGTGGACAGCTCCGGATTGATGACCATGGACAGGCCAAGCTCATCGCGGATAAAGCCGACCTCGGAAACATATTCCGGATCGCGCACGCGCGCGATGGTATGGCAGCCCGACGCCTTGCGGGCGATCAGGCAGGAAAGCAGGTTGATCTCGTCGTGCGCGGTCACGGCGATCAGCAGGTCGCAGTCCTCGATGCCGGCGTTCTGCAGCACATGGTAGCTGGTGCCGCTGCCGCAGACCGAGTCCACGTCGAGCGAGGTGGTCAGCTCCTCCAGCCGCCGCTCGGACAGGTCGATGAGCGTCAGGTCATGCCCCTCGCCGGAGAGCTGCTCGGCCAGCGCCGAGCCGACCTTGCCGCAGCCTACAATGATGATACGCATAATGCGCCTCCGATACAGTTTTTCATTTGTTCTTAATACCCATAGCGATTATACCGTTTTACCGGCAAAAAGACAATATCTTTCCGAAGATATTGCGCGCCGCGGCGGCGTTGACCGCGGCCGCGGCACATGGTATACTGGAAGCAAATGACTGCGCCGGACGGGGCGCGGCGCAATCGGGCGGGAAGCGCCCCGATAAAGGGAGGGATAGGACATGGCACGGATGCTGGAGGTATGCGTGGATTCGGTCGAATCCGCGGTCAGCGCGGCGCGCGGCGGCGCGATGCGGCTCGAGCTGTGCGCGAACCTGGTGATCGGCGGCACCTCGCCGGATGAGGACCTGTTCTGCATGGTGCGCGGGCGGGTGGACATCCCGATCCGCGTACTGCTGCGGCCGCGGTTCGGGGATTTCCTGTATTCGGAGGAGGAGTTCGAGCTGTTGCAGCGGCAGGTCAGACGCTTTGCCGCGCTGGGCGCGGACGGGGTCGTGATCGGCGTGCTGCGGGCGGACGGAACGCTGGACGAGCCGCGTATGGCGGAGCTGATCGCGCTGGCGGGCGGCTGCGGGATCACGCTGCACCGCGCGTTCGACGTGTGCCGCGACCCGTTTGAGGCGCTCGCGGCGGCGCGGCGCCTGGGCGTGGACACCATCCTGACCTCCGGCCGGCAGGCAAGCTGCACCGAGGGCGCGGCGCTGCTGCGCGAGCTGGTCGGGAGGAGCGGCGGCCGGCCGCAGATCCTGGTCGGCGCGGGCGTGAACGCGGACGTGATCCGCATGCTGCAGCCGGCGACAGGGGCGGACGCGTTCCACCTGTCCGCCAAACGGACGGAAAACAGCCGCATGGCCTACCGGCGCGAGGGGGTGCCGATGGGGCTGCCCGGCATCAGCGAATTCGAGGTCTGGCGGTGCGACGAGGCGGCGGTCCGCGCCGCGCGATGCGCGCTGGACGCGTTTTGCGGCGCAGAATAGGGGGAAAGCCATGCGGATTGAAAAGGTACTGAACAACAACGTGGTCGTAGCGCTGGACGAAAACGGCGCGGAAACCGTGTTGATGGGGCGCGGGCTGGGCTTCGGCCGGCGCGCGGGGGACGAGGCGCCCGCCGCGCAGGTAGAAAAACGCTTCACGCTGCACTCGGACCAGCTTTCGGACCGGTTCCAGCAGCTCATCACCAGCATCCCGCTCCCGCACTTCCTGATGAGCGAGCGCATCATCAACCATGCCAAGATCGCGCTGGGGAAAGAGCTGTCGGACAGTATTTATGTCACCCTGCCCGACCATATCTCGGCCGCCATCCACCGGTATAAGGAGGGCATCCGCCTGCCCAATCCGCTGCTGTGGGATATCCGGCAGTTCTACAAGGATGAATACCAGGTAGGCTGCAAGGCCAATGAGATCGTCCGCGAGGAAACGGGTGTAGAATTCACCGAGGACGAGGCGGGCTTTATCGCCATGCACTTTGTCAACGCGCAGGTGGGCGGCGAGATCCGCGACGTGTACGATATGACCTATCTCATGCAGGAGGTGTTCCGCATCGTGCGGAGCGCTTACGGCTTTGAGCCGGACTGCGATTCGATCGACTATTACCGCTTTGTGACGCACCTGAAGTTTTTCGCGCGGCGCATCGTGAGCGGCCAGCAGTACGGGGATGAGGATGCGGACCTGCTCGGTGTCGTGCGGTACAAATACCCCCGCGCGTTCGCCTGCGCGCAAAAGGTGTGCGCCTATGTCAAGCGGGAAAAGGGCTTCGCCTCCGGACAGAACGAGCTGCTTTACCTGACCATACATATCGCGCGCGTGATGGATAAAAATGCCGGATAAGGCAGGCGGGAGGCCGAAGAAAGGCCTCCCTTTTTTGTTGGGGAAACCGATTTTATTGGTATGAACTCACAAAAAACGGATGGCATTTTCGGATAGTTTGCCGTGCAAATCGGGCTTGCAAAATTGTGAACAGTTTGTTACAATACACTCAACAAGTAAACAATGTCCTCTGAATGATTGGATTGTTACCGCTCCGGCGGGCAAAACCAAATTTCTCGTAGTTTGTCTTTTGGGTAAGACTGTGTTACTGCGGCGAAATTTGGTTCTTTTTCGTTTTTGGATACTTTTTGCATCAGGAGGACATACTCGTCGAAAAAGGGTGTGATTGTATGTTTGGGAAACTCAAGGGATTGTTCGGCGGTTCCGCCGGCATCTCGATCGCCGCGCCGATGGCGGGAACGGTCGTCCCGCTGGAGGAGGTGCCTGACCCGACGTTCGCGCAGGGCATCCTCGGGCGGGGCGCGGCCATCCTGCCGGCCGAGGGCCGCGTAACGGCGCCCGCGGACGGCACGATCGATGTGATGTTCGACACCGGCCATGCGGTGAGCATGACCACGGCGGACGGGGCCGAGGTGCTGATCCACGTCGGCATCGACACGGTCCAGCTGGGCGGCCAGCACTATAAGGCGTGCTGCAAGGCGGGCGACAAGGTCAAAAAAGGCGATCTGCTGATCGAATTCGACCCCGAGGCGGTCAAGGCCGCGGGCTATGAAACGGTCACGCCCGTCATTATCTGCAACACGGACCAGTTCGCCGCCGTAAAGACGGAAAAGACCGGACCGGTCGCGGCCGGAGACGCGCTGCTGACGCTGCAGGCGAAATAAACAAATCAGTTCACCCAAAAAAATCAAATATATTCAGGAAAGGAAGTCATCCCTATGAAAACCATTGAATACACGATTACCGACGAGCTCGGCATCCACGCGCGTCCGGCCGGCATGCTGGTGAAGGAGGCCGCCAAATTCCAGTCCAAGATCATGGTCGCCTCTCCAAAGAAAGAGGTTGACGCCAAGCGCATCATGGGCGTGATGAGCATGGGCGCCAAGAAGGGGGACCCGCTCAAGGTCACGATCGAGGGTCCGGACGAGGACGCGGCCGCGGAAGCGATCGAGGCGTTCCTCAAGGCAAACCTGTAAGAGGATTTCACTTCGCCCCGCGGGGCGGTGGAATACCGCGCGTCCCGCCGTTCGGCTCGGTAAGGCGCGCGGCACTACATAAGGCTGAATGAGAGAAAAGGCCTGAAAGAAATGAGGAGGGGAAAATCCTATGTTAAAGTATTTGCAGAGACTGGGCAAAGCCTTGATGCTGCCGGTAGCCTGTCTGCCGATCTGCGGTATCCTGATGGGTATTGGCTACGCGCTCGCTCCCGCTGCTATGGCGGGCGAGGTCAATGGTTATGTCGCCAGCGGCGCGGCTTACACGATCGGTTTCTTCCTGATCAAGGCGGGCGGCGCGCTCATCGACAACATGCACTGGCTGTTCGCCATCGGCGTTGCGGTCGGTATGGCCAAGGATAAGGACGGCACGGCGGGCCTCGCCGGCCTGGTATCCTGGCTGATGATTACCAAGCTGCTCAACACTTCGGTTGTCACGGTCATCATGCCGTCCGTTGCGAGCAACGAGGACGCGCTGCTGGCGTTCAGCAAGATCGAAAACCCGTTTATCGGCATTATCGCGGGCCTGCTCGGCGCGGCCTGCTACAACAAGTTTAAGGACACCAAGCTGCCCGATTGGCTGTCGTTCTTCTCGGGCAAGCGCTGCGTGGCCATCATAACGGCCGTCGTATCCATCGTGGCCGCGGCGATCCTGCTGTTCGCATGGCCGGTCCTGTTCGGCGCCCTGGTTGCCCTGGGCGAAGCCATCGTCAGCTTGGATGCGGTCGGCGCCGGCCTGTATGCGTTCTTTAACCGTCTGCTCATTCCCACCGGCCTGCATCACGCGCTCAACAACGTGTTCTGGTTCGACACCATCGGCATGGGCGACCTGCAGAACTTCTGGGCCGGCAAGGTCACCGGCGATATGAGCCTGACCGGCGCGCCGATCACCTGGAGCCTCGGCATGTACATGTCCGGTTTCTTCCCCTGCATGATGTTCGGTATCCCGGGCGCGGCGCTGGCAATGGTCCACTGCGCCAAGAGCAACAAGAAGAAGATCGCGATCGGTCTGGTCGGCTCCGCGGCGCTCTGTGCGTTCATCTGCGGCGTTACCGAGCCGTTTGAGTTCGCGTTCATGTTCCTGGCTCCCGCCCTGTACGTTGTTTACGCGCTGCTGTACGGCATCTTCGCGTTCGTCACCGTGTCGCTCGGCTTCCGCGCGGGCTTCTCGTTCTCCGCGGGCCTGACCGACCTGGTGTTCTCCGCCTCCCTGCCGGCGGCGGCCAAGACCCTGCTGATTATCCCGCTGGGCATCGCGGCGTTCGTGGTGTTCTATATCGTGTTCCGCATCGCGATCAGCAAGTTCAACCTCAAGACCCCGGGCCGTGAGGATGACGACGATGATACCGCCGCGCAGGACGCGGGCGCGACCCTGGCGAACAATGACTTTACCGCCATCGCTGCCACCGTGCTGGAGGGACTCGGCGGCAAGGACAACATCACCTCGCTGGATAACTGCATCACCCGCCTGCGCATTGAAATCAAGGATTACACGCTGGTGGATGAGAAAAAGATCAAATCCGCGGGCGTGGCGGGCGTCATGCGTCCGTCCAAGACCTCGGTACAGGTCATTGTGGGTACCAAGGTGCAGTTCGTAGCCGACGAGATGCACAAGATGCTGTAAAAAACAGAAAACCCATGGATTTGCGCTCCGCGCAACGGGGAGGCGGGCGGTCAGCCCGCCTCCCTGCTTTTTCGGCGCAGGCCGGGCCATCCCGTGCAGGGATGGGCAGTGTGCATCCGCTCTGCGGGCGGACAGTGCCTGTCCCTGTGATGCGGCCGTGAAATCAGCCCGGCGACCGGCGGCGCACCGCTTAACAGAAACGCGCCGCTGTGGTATAATAGCCGCAGAGCGGCTGCTTCAGGCGAAAAAGCGCCGGCCGCTGTGGTATAATAAATGTAATTAATTTGTTGGAGAGGTGCTGGATATGAAAATCATTCGCGCAAAGGACTATAACGATATGAGCCGCAAGGCGGCCAACATTATTTCGGCGCAGGTCATCCTCAAGCCGGATTCGGTGCTCGGCCTCGCGACCGGCTCTTCCCCGATCGGCATTTACGAGCAGCTGATCAAGTGGTATAATAAGGGCGACGTGGATTTCGGCGCCTGCACCACGTTCAATCTGGACGAATACCGCGGCCTGACCGCGGACCATGACCAGAGCTATCACTATTTTATGCACAAGAATTTTTTCGACGCCATCAATGTGCCGGCGGAGCGCATCAACCTGCCGGATGGCGCCCAGCTCGACGCGGAGCGCGAGTGCGCGCGTTACGACGCGGCGATCCGCGCGGCCGGCGGGATCGACCTGCAGCTGCTGGGCATGGGCCTGAACGGACATATCGGCTTTAACGAGCCGGACGAGTTCTTCTCCAAGGGTACGCACTGCGTCGACCTGACCGAGTCCACCATCGAGGCAAACAAGCGCTTTTTCGCCTCCGCGGACGATGTGCCGCGCCAGGCGTATACCATGGGTGTGCAGACCATCATGCTCGCGCGCCGCATCGTGATCGTCGTTTCCGGAGAGAATAAGGCGGACATCGTGCGCCAGGCGTTCTTTGGACCGGTTACGCCGCGCGTGCCGGCAACCATCCTGCAGCTCCACACCGACGTATCCGTAGTGGCGGACGAAGCGGCGCTGTCCAAGTGCGGGGACCTGCTGTAAAGGAAAAGAAGGGAAAGTATGGAGTTTAAGAATCTGAAGGTATACCAGCCGGACGGCTCGTTCCGCACGGGCAGCCTGACCATTTCGGGCGACCGGATCTCCGCCGCCGAGCCAACGGCGGAGGCGGTCGATATGGGCGGCCTGTACGCGGTGCCGGGCCTGGTGGACCTGCATTTCCACGGCTGCGTGGGCTATGACTTCTGCGACGGGACGCATGAGGCGATCTCCGCGATCGCCAAATACCAGGCGCAGAACGGCGTCGCGGCCATCTGTCCGGCGACCATGACCTATCCGGAGGATAAGCTGTCCGTGATTGCGGAGGCTGCCGCAAGCTACCGCACGGAGAGCAGGGACGCCGCTTTGGTGGGCATCAATATGGAGGGGCCGTTCATTTCGGAGGCCAAAAAGGGCGCGCAGAACGCGGCCTACCTGCATGCGCCGGACGCGGATATGTTCCGCCGCCTGCAGGAAAAGGCGAACGGGCTGTTCAAGCTGTGCGACCTCGCGCCCGAGCTGCCGGGCGCGATGGAGACCATCGAGGCGCTGGCGGGCGAGGTGCGCCTGTCCATCGCCCACACCGAGGCGGATTACGATACCGCGTGCGAGGCGTTCCGCCGCGGCGCGCGGCAGGTCACGCACCTGTATAACGCAATGCCCCCCCTGTCGCACCGCGCGCCCGGCGTTATCGGCGCCGCGGCCGATAACGACGAGGTCGCGGTCGAGCTGATCACGGACGGGGTGCATATCCATCCGGCCGTGGTGCGCGCGACGTTCAAAATGTTCTGGAACCGCGTGGTGCTGATTTCGGACAGCATGATGGCCACCGGCCTGGAGGACGGCGAGTATTCGCTCGGCGGGCAGGCGGTCACCGTGCGCGGCAACCGCGCGACGCTGCATGACGGCACAATCGCCGGCTCGGCCACCAACCTGCTCGACTGCGTGCGCAGCGCGGTCAAAATGGGCATACCGCTGGGGCAGGCCATCCGTTCGGCCTCGACCAATCCGGCCCGCGCGATCGGCGTGCAGCACGATTACGGCTCGCTCGAGCCGGGCAAGCTCGCGAATATTTTGCTGCTGGACGACGAGCTGAACGTCCACACGTTGCTTCTGCGCGGCCAGCTGATCTGACAAAACAGACTATATCACCTCCCTGCCGAAGCGGGCCGGACCTGTGGGGTCCGGCCCGCTTTTTTGCCGCAGGGGGCGCGGCTGTGCTATAATGGGAAAAAGGGGGCGGGAATATGTTCCATCCAATCGACCTGCAGGGCTGGGAGCGGCGGGATACCTTCACGCATTTCATGCAGGCGGGCTGCGTTTACAGCCTGACGCGGGAGCTTTGCGTCACCGCGTTCCGCCGGTACACAAAGGAAAACGGCCTGCGCTTTTTCCCAGCGTTTACCTGGGCGGTGACGGCGGCCGTGAACAGCCGGCCGGAGTTCCGGCTCGGCTATGACGGCGCGGGGCGGCTGGGACGCTTTGACACCGTGCATCCGGAATACACCGTGCTGTCCGAGGAGACGGGACAGATGGACAGTTTATGTACGGCCTATACGCCCCGATTTTCTGATTTTTATGCCGCGATGACGCAGGATATCCGGCGTTTCCATACGCAGGGGCTGCGTACAGCGCCGCGGGAAAACGCCGTGCTGCTTTCCTGTGTGCCGTGGTTTTCCTATACCGAGGTCTCCTTCCGGATGAAAGACGACCGCATTTTCCTGCGCCCGTTCATCGTATGGGGCAGGCTGACCGCGTCCGGCGGCGAAACTGTGCTGCCGTTTACGCTGCAGCTCCATCATGCGGCGGCGGACGGGTATCACTGCCACCTGTTCTTTTGTTATCTGGAAGAGCTGCTGCACAATCCGGCGAAGTGGCTGGGATAGCAAAAAACCAGGCTTCCGGCCTAAGACGCGTCTGCACAAGGGCAACGGCAAAGCCCAACTCAAAGCGAGGGAGTTCTCTACAGAACGATTGGTTCTGTGGAGAACTTTTCTTTTTAGATACTAAGCCCGCGTCTCTCCACAACGTTATTACGAAAAACCCTGTATGAGGTATCTGCGTTAGGAAGGGCACAGGCTAAATACAACGGAAGTTACAGAAATGCACTAATTTGGAGGCATAAAGTGCAAATTAAATTTGGACGGATTTCACAAAATTAGATTGATAATTTTATAACACTATTCAGCATGCTTCCCTTGACAACCCTATTTTGTGTGTGATATGGTTATTACATAAAATTCGTATATACATATATTGTTCGTATATACAAATCAGGAGGAAAGATTATGGAACGCAGCGCACGAATTCTCACAGGGCTCAGCAATCAATACTATCGGGCAACATACAAATCCATGGGCTTCTCTACAGAAGATCTCAAACGTCCTCTCATCGGTATTGCGAACGCGTGGAGCGAATGTGTACCAGGACATTTCAATCTCCGCCAGATAGCGCAGCGTGTGAAAGACGGCATTTACCGTGCCGGCGGCACGCCGATCGAATTTGGGGTAATCGGCGGATGCGACGGCATGGGCCAGGGTCACGACGGTATGCATTATATCATGCCGAGCCGTGAGCTGATCGCTAACTCGATTGAGTCGATGGCGGAAATCAACCTGTTCGACGGCCTGGTGCTGCTTGGCTCCTGCGACAAGATCGTTCCCGGCATGCTTATGGCTGCTGCCCGCTTGGATATTCCCTGTATCTTTCTTCCCGGCGGCCCGATGGAGGGCGGCGTTGAGTTTGATGGACGCCAGTCGGACCAGACCTCCAGCACGGAGGCGTACGGTATGCTGACCGCCGGCAAGATCACGGAGCAGGAATATGTTTCTCTGGAGGATACGGCCTGCCCCGGCTGCGGCTCCTGCTCCTATTTGGGTACTGCCAACACCATGTGTGCGCTTGCCGAAGCGCTGGGTATGACGCTGCCGGATGGCGGCACGGCGCCTGCAACTTCGGCAACCCGTTTGGTAAAGGCAGAGGAGACGGGTATCAAGATCATGGAACTGGTTGAGAAAAACATTACCTCGCGCCAGATCCTGACGAACGGCGCTGTTCGCAACGCGATCAAGGCGTGCCTTGCGATGAGCGGCTCGACCAATGCGGTTATGCATCTGACGGCGATTGCGTATGAGGCAGAGCTTGACATCCATGTGCTGGACGAATTTGACACGCTCTCCGAAACCACGCCGCAGCTGGCGAAAATGAATCCTGCCTGCCGGTATAATGTCATCGACTTCTATCGCGACGGCGGCGTACCGCGCTTGATGGAAAACCTGCAGTCCATGCTGGAGACCGATGTGATGACTGTCACTGCGCATACCTTGGCAGAGAATATTGCAAATCATAAATATCTATATCCGGCCACAGGGTTGGTTAACCACACGCTGGACGATCCGTTTGGCTACACCGGCGGCGTGGCTGTGCTGCGCGGTAACCTTGCGCCGGATACCGGTATCACAAAGCCCGGCGCATTCGACCAAAGCCTGCATCATTTCAAGGGGGAAGCGATCTGCTTTGACTCCGAAGAGGAAGCGGAAGAGGCGATCCTTGCAGGCAAGGTACACGATGGACATGTGGTTGTCATCCGCTATGAAGGTCCGAAGGGCGGCCCTGGCATGCGTGAAATGTATAAGGCAATGAAGTACCTCTATGGCCGTGGACTTGCCCAGACGACTGCGCTGATTACCGACGGCCGCTTTTCCGGCACCAACAACGGCTGCTTTGTCGGCCATATTTCGCCGGAAGCTGCGGAAGGCGGCCCGATTGCAATCGTGCGCGACGGCGATCAGATTGAGATTGATGTGGACAACAAGAAGCTCGATCTTCTGGTGCCGGAAAATGAGATCGCGGAACGCCTGAAGGCTTGGAAGCGACCGGAGCCCAAGTTCAAGAAAGGATGGCTCGGTCTGTACTGCAAGCTTGCGGCCTCCGGCTCTGAAGGGGCGGTTATGAAGTTCGATCACATTTAAGCGGCTAAAAGGAGAACGAAAGATATGGATGGAATTACGATTTCTGTGGCAGGTGCGTTGGTGAGCCTTGCGGTTGCCATTGTGCTGATCCTGAAAAAGGTACAGCCTACCTATGCCATGATCTTCGGCGCGATTGTGGGCGGCCTGGTTGGCGGCGCCGGACTGAGCGGCACGGTGGACAGCATGATCTCCGGCACGCAAGGGATGATCTCCGCGATTATCCGTATCGTGACCGCAGGCATTCTTGCAGGCGCGCTGATCGAAAGCGGCGCTGCGGAACGCATCGCTGAGGCTATTATCAGCAAGCTGGGCGAAAAGCGCTGCCTGATCGCTATGATGCTGGCAACATGGGTGCTGACAGCAGTCGGTGTATTCGGCGACGTAGCTGTTATCACGGTTTCCCCGATTGCAATGCAGATGGCACAGCGCGCCGGCTATCATAAGCTGGGCGTCCTGATGGCAATGGTCGGAGGCGTTAAGGCGGGTAATGTTATGAGTCCGAACCCCAATGCGATCGCAGCGTCTGAAGCCTTTGGCGTGCCGCTGACCTCGGTGATTGCCGTTGGTATCCTGCCGGCAGTTACCGCGCTGGTCGTCACCTCGTTCCTTGCGCGCTCGCTCGCCAAAAAGGGTACCGAATTTGCCGCTTCGGACATCGTTATGATGGAGAAAAGGGATCTGCCCTCGCTCGGTGCGGCGCTGGCAGGCCCGGCGGTTACCATCATCCTGCTGCTCCTGCGCCCGTTCGCAGGTGTCACGATTGACCCGTTGATTGCACTGCCGGTCGGCGGTATCGCAGGCGCCGTTGCCATGGGTAAGGCGAAGTACCTGCTCCGGTATTTCACGGAAGGCCTTGCCAAAATGAGCGGCGTTGCGATGCTGCTGATTGGTACGGGCGCGCTGTCCGGCATTATCTCGAATTCCGAGCTGAATAACGCAATCACCGGCATTATTGAGGCCATGGGCTTGCCTACATTTATGCTCGCACCGATCGCCGGTATTCTGATGGGCGCCGCAACGGCATCTGCGACTTCTGGCACCACGCTGGGCAGCCAGATCTTTGGGCCGACTGTTGTGGCAAGCGGAGTACCCTCGCTGGCAGCTGCCGCGATGACGCACGCAGGAAGCTTTGCTTTTGACGGCCTGCCGCATGGCTCGTTCTTCCATGTCAGTGCAGGCGCGGTCAACATGGAAATCCGTGAGCGCCTTAAGCTCATTGCCTATGAGTCGCTCAACGGCCTTGCGATGGTTGCGGTCAGCACGCTGGTATTTGGTGTGCTGCGGGTACTCGGATAAGCGCCGATGCCAGGGAATCACAATATGATAAAGATTATTGCCCCAGCAGTCACCGTATTTAATCGGAACGAAAAGCCGGACTATGAGGGCAATAAAAAGGTCATTGATTTTCTGATCGGCCGCGGGATAGACGGCATCCTTGTACTTGGCTCCACGGGAGAGTTCCCTGGGCTGAGCGTGGAGGAGAGGATGGATTTCTTCCGCTTTTATGCATCGTATGCCGGCCAGCGGGTGGAACTGCTGGCCGGCACTGGCTGCGTCGGCTATCAGGATACCCTGCGCCTGTCCAATGCAGTTTATGAGATGGGATATACCCCTATGGTTATCAGCCCGTATTACTATGCGCTGGATCAGGAAAAGCTGTTTCGTTACTACGACCGTCTGGCAAAGGAAGTAAAGGGAGGACTTTATCTTTATAACTATCCCGCCCGTACAGGGCATTCCATTGCACCGGAGACAGTAAAGCGTCTGGTAGAGTCCAACCCGAATATCCTTGGCATGAAAGATTCGGTCGATTCCTGCCACCATACCAATATGGTCTGCAGGGCGGTGGAAGGGCATGCGTTCACGACCTATTCCGGCTATGACGACCAGTTCCTGAACAATATTGCCAATAACGGCGGCGGGGGCTGTATCGGCGGGCTGGCAGTTATTGTGCCTGAGCTGTGGAGTGATCTGGTCAGGGCAGTCAACAGCAGGGATTTTACACGGACCTTCACACTGTTCCATTTGCTCCAGCGGCTGATGCCCGTCTATGAGCTGGACACAAACTGCTCGCTGCTGCTGAAAATGCTGCTGGTTCACCGCGGTGTGGAAATTGATAGTCGTGCGGTCTATCCCTTTGCTCAGATTGAGATGGAAACATGGCAAAAAGCAAAAAAATTGCTGGACGATGTGTTGGACCAGTACCAAAATATTCGCTGATATGGTATATATAAGTTATGGGAATATAACTTATATATGAGATGAGGCGAAATATATGGAATATCATAATCCGACGCTGAGAGTGCTGCGCATCCTGGAATTGATTGATTCAAATCCAAACGGCTTGAACCTGTCCGAAATTGCCGATCTGTTGGAGTTGCCTAAAGGAACGATTTCCCCAATTTTAAAAACACTGTCTGCTAAAAAGTATGTTGATCTGGAAGGAATGCTGTACAAAATTGGCCCTCGTTTGTTTCAACTGGGGCTGTCCTTTGCCAGCGGGACGAATGCGCTGTCCCTCATCCGGAAAGAAATGCATAATATTGTAGCAGCAGTGGAAGAGGTTTGTCAAATGGGCGTGCTTTCCGGCACGGATGTACACTATCTGCTCAGGGAAGATGCCAAGACCGTTATCACTATTATCAGCGGTGTGGGCAAGCGCCTGCCTGCCCATGTGACGGGGCTGGGGAAGGCGCTGCTGTCTGGAAAGACCGATGAGGAGGTGCGCGATATTTACCGCGACTACTCCTTCGTACCCTATACCCAGAATTCCATAATGGACGTTGAAAAGCTGATCGCGCAGCTGCAGCAGGTTCGGGTTTCCGGCATTGCTTATGAAAATGAGGAATCCACCCCAGACATCTGCTGCATCGCGGTTCCTTTGATGGCGGATAACAGCGTAAAGGCCGCGATCAGCGTCACTATCCCAAAGTTCCGTTATAACG
Organism: Agathobaculum sp. TL06; assembly: GCF_054658635.1. Classification (NCBI taxonomy): domain Bacteria; kingdom Bacillati; phylum Bacillota; class Clostridia; order Eubacteriales; family Butyricicoccaceae; genus Agathobaculum; species Agathobaculum sp. TL06. Next base: position 92,555 of record NZ_BAAGGY010000012.1, on the reverse strand, counting down.
AGCAAAAACAGCAGCAGATCACTGCGCTGCTTTTGCAAAAGAAGCGGCTCATTGAAGAAAACTGTCGTATCCAGAATTACCATCTGGATTTCTGATCCGGAGCCTGAGACAGCTTGACTGTTTGGTAAAAACGCAGAAGATAATCATCCTTTGCTTGCTGTGATCGGACACGCGATGAGCCATATGAGGATCTGCATACCGCTATTATAATAAATTGTGCAGGTTCAAAAATCTGCGTCAAAACGGCAGGGGACGTTCCCTGCTGCAGCAGATGTATTCATGAGGAAGCAGAGGAGTATCAGAATGAAAAAGAAATATGCTGTGATGGACGGCAATACCGCTGCGGCCCATGTGGCCTACGCGTTTACCGAAGTTGCTGCGATCTATCCGATCACGCCGTCCTCCCCGATGGCGGAAAAGGTGGATGAATGGTCTGCCAAGGGCCGGAAGAACCTGTTCGGCTCCACGGTGGACGTGATTCAGATGCAGTCCGAGGCGGGCGCCGCAGGCACCTGCCACGGTTCGCTGCAGGCAGGCGCGCTGACGACGACCTTTACCTCGTCCCAGGGCCTGATGCTGATGATACCGGCGATGTATGCGATGGGCGGACAGTTTCTGCCGAATGTCATTCACATTGCCTCGCGCGTGGTGACGAGCAACCACCACTCGATTTTCGGCGACCATACCGACTTTATGACCTGCCGCATGACGGGTTATGCGATGCTGATGTCCTCCTCCCCGCAGGAGGCAATGGATCTGGGCGCGGTGGCGCACCTTTCGGCAATCCATGCAAAGTATGCTTTCATGCACTGCTTTGACGGCTTCCGCACTTCGCACGAGATGCAGCGCATTGAGGCGCTCGATTACGAGGACCTGCGCGGCCTGGTGGATTATGACGCCCTCAATGCGTTCCGCCGCCAGTCGCTCAACCCCGAGCACCCGACCAACCGCGGCAACAATGTCAACCCCGATATTTACTTTCAGTGCAAGGAAGGCGCGAACGTCAAGAGCGCCCTTGTGCCGGACACGGTGCAGCATTATATGGACGAGATCAACGCCCTCACCGGTCGGGACTACAAGCTGTTCAACTATTACGGCGCTCCGGACGCGGAAGAGGTCATTGTTGTGATGTGTTCGGCCTCGGAAGCGGTCAAGGAAACCGTGGACTTCCTCAATGCAGCCGGCCGTAAGGTCGGTATGGTGCAGATCCACCTGTACCGCCCGTTCTCTGTCAAACATTTTGCGGAGGCCATCCCCGCAGCCTGCAAAAAAATTGCGGTGCTTGACCGTTCCAAGGAAACCGGATCGGTTGGCGAGCCGGTTTATCTGGATGTGGTCACAGCGCTCAACCAGGCGGGCAGGGGCGACATTACCGTGGTCGGCGGGCGCTATGGCCTGTCCTCCAAGGACGCAACGCCCGGCATGTTTGCCGCGGTGTACGATAATCTGCGGCAGGATAAGCCCCGAAACAACTTTACCATCGGCATCAACGATGATGTTACCTTTACATCGCTGGATTACAAGGAGATCGAGCTGCCGCATTCCGGACAGGTTTCCTGCAAGATCTGGGGACTGGGCGGCGACGGCACCGTGGGCGCGAACAAGAACGCCATCACCACGATCGGCCTGACCGCCAACAAATACGCGCAGGCGTATTTCTCCTACGACTCGATGAAGTCAGGCGGCCTGACGCAGTCCCACCTGCGCTTTGGCGACGATCCAATCCGCTCGACCTATCTGGTCTCTATGGCGGACTTTGTGGCTGTGCATGCGCCGACCTATGTGAATAAATACGACACGACCGAGGACCTCAAAGACGGCGGCATCTATCTGCTCAACTGCCCGTGGAGCGCAGAGGAGCTGGAGGACCGCCTGCCCGCCAAGATGAAGCGCGACCTGCATCACAAGCACGCGCGGTTCTACATCATTGACGCGGCGAAGATCGCAGGGGAGATCGGCCTCGGTAAGCGCACCAACAATATCCTGCAGGCGGCATTCTTTGCCCTGACCAAGGTCATCCCGCTGGATGTCGCAGTCGAGGATATGAAGAAAAACAATTACAACTCCTACTTCAAGAAAGCCGGTCAGAAGATCGTTGACATGAACAACGAGGCGGTGGACCGCGGCGTGGACGCGGCTGTCTGGGTCGAAATTCCGGAAAGCTGGGCAAATGCCTCCGACGAGCCGGCAGAAGCGTGCGGGACGACGCCGTTCGTGCGCGACATCGTGCTCCCGATGGATCGCCAACAGGGCGACAAGCTCCCAGTCTCCGTGTTCCAGAAGTACGGCGTGCTGGACGGCACATGGGAGAACGGCACCTCGGCCTATGCCAAGCGCGGCGTAGCGACCAGCGTACCCAAGTGGGACGGCGCAAAGTGCGCGCAGTGCAACCGCTGCGCGGCGGCCTGCCCGCATGCAGCTATCCGGCCGGTGCTGCTGACCGAGGAGGAGAAAGCGAACGTTCCCGCTTCGTTTGAGACTGTACCCGCCAAGGGGCTGGGCAAGGATGCGCCGGCGTATTCTTACCGCATGCAGGTTTCTCCCTATGACTGCCTGGGCTGCGGCGTGTGCCTGACTGTCTGTCCGGTCGAGGGCGCACTGACCATGACCCCGTTCGACGAGATGAAAGGCGAGCAGGCGCACTTCGATGAGACGGCGATGAACGAGTCCTATCTCAAAAAGGATGTCATCAGCGACAGGAACATCAAGTCTCTGGAATTTTCCAAGCCATACTTCCAGTTCTCTGCGGCTTGCGCGGGCTGTGCCGAAACCACTTACCTTAAGATGGTCAGCCAGCTGGTGGGCGACCGTATGTACGTCGGCAATGCGGCCGGCTGTTCGTCCGCTTACAGCGGCGGCGCGCCCATCCTGCCGTACTGCCGCGACGAGCGCGGCTTCGGTCCGGCGTGGGAACACTCCCTGTTTGAAGACAATGCCGAGTTCGCCTACGGCTTCCTGCATGCGCAGGAGGCAATCCGTAAGGAAATTCTCATCCGTCTGGAAGCGATGAAAGCCGCGGGCGGCGCGCCCGAAGCGGTCGGCAGCTATCTGGAAAACTGGAACGACAAGCATCAGTCCCGCGCGGTGACCGACGCCCTGCTCGCAGCGCTTGCGCAGTGCAAACAGACTGAAGATGTGCAGTATGTGCTGGAAAACAAAGAATATCTGGCGAAAAAGTCGGTTTGGGCCATCGGCGGCGACGGCTGGGCATACGATATCGGCTTCGGCGGCATCGACCATGTTCTGGCGCAGAACCGCGATATCAATCTGCTGGTACTGGATACCGAGGTGTATTCCAACACGGGCGGCCAGTCTTCCAAGGCGACGCCGACCGGCGCGGTGGCCAAGTTCGCCGCAGGCGGCAAGCAGATCGCCAAGAAAGATCTCGGCGCGATCTTTATGAATTACGGCTATGTTTATGTCGCGCAGGTAGCCATTGGCTACGACCAGGCGCAGACGCTGAAAGCGATCCGCGAGGCGGAAGCATATCCCGGCCCCTCGATCATTATCGCGTACTGCCCGTGTCTGGAGCAGCATATCAAGGCTGGTATGAGCTGCACGCAGACCGAGATGAAGAAAGCGGTCGAATGCGGCTACTGGCAGCTGTACCGCTATGATCCCCGCCGCGCGGCGGAGGGCAAAAATCCTTTCCAGCTCGATTCCCCCGCGCCGGATACGGATAAGCTGATGGACTTTCTCATGGGCGAGAACCGGTATGCCTCGCTCAAGAACAACTTCCCTGATCGCGCGGACGCGCTTTACCGAAAAGCGGTTGCGGACGCGAAAGCGCGGTATGCAAAGTACCGCAGGCTGGCGGAGGAACCCATATAATCCGCTCCCCCTCTATTTTGCTGCCTTGCCTCTCTCTGAGGCTTGCAGATATTCCTCTCCATAAAACGAGCCGGATCCCCCAAAAGGGATCCGGCTCGTTGCAGTCTGTGGAAAAAGCCCGACGCTTGTCGGGCTTTTTCCATAAAATGAGGAAATATAAAAATGCGGGAACGCGGGGGAAATGGCTCGGAAAGCGATAGAGATGGTATCGGCACATACAACTTCATCGCCAAGGCAAAGTGCTACATCGACCGCTCGAACCTGTTGCGGCTGTTCATTGAGAAGATTCATAAAAAAGCTGTGAAGTCGTTCCAACATGCCGGAAGCCTGGTTTCTGCTTTACAGCTTCATAATGCCCGTCACATCGAGCAGCTGCCCGACCAGAATGCAGACCACCAGGATAGGAGCGACCCAGCGGACCATGATCTCAAACAGGCGCTTGCGGTGGAACGGGAAGTTCTTTTCCACCTCGTCGGACACGGTTTTGGTGCCGACCACCCAGCCGACCAGCAAACAGGTGAAGAACGCCACGATCGGCATGAGCACCGAGTTGGAGATAAAGTCGAAAAAGTCGAGGAACGCCATGCCGAGGATTTGGACCGAAGTCAGCGGGCCGTACCCCAGGCAGGAGGGCAGGCCGAGCAGCAGGACGAACAGGGTCACGGCGACCGTGGCCGGTCGGCGCTTCCAGTGCAGCTTGTCGCACACGATGGAGACGACGGTTTCCATCAGGGAAATGGACGAGGTCAGCGCCGCAAACAGCACCAGCAGGAAGAACACGCCGCCGACCAGATGGCCCATCCACATGCGTTCGAATACCTGCGGCAGCGTGCCGAACATCAGGCCGGGGCCGGCGTTGATGCCGGACGGGTCGCCGCCGTTGAACGCCACGACCGCCGGTACGATCATCAGGCCCGCGATAAAGGCGATCGCGGTGTCGAAGATTTCGATCTGGCCGACCGAACGCTCCAGATTGGACTCTTTCGGCATATAGGAGCCGTAGGTAATCATAATGCCCATGGCCAGCGACATGGAATAGAACATCTGCCCCATGGCCGCCAGCACGGTTTTGCCGGAAAAGTTGCTGAAATCGGGTACGATATAGAATTTGAGGCCTTCCAGCGCGCCCTCCATGGTCAGCGAGAACACGGCCACGATGATGGACAGGATGACCAGCACGGGCATCATGAACTTGGACACCTTTTCAATGCCCTTCTCCACGCCGAGCAGCACGACCACCGCGGTCAGCAGCACATAAAGGAGGAACCAGGGCAGCGGGGTGGCGAACAGCCCTTCGCCGGCAAAGCCGATAAAGCGGTCAAAGTAGGCGCTTTCAGCCAGCAGGCTGCCGCTTCCGGACAGATAATCGGCAAAATACTTGATAACCCAGCCGCCGATGACGCAGTAGTACGGCGTGATGATAACCGGCACGAGCGAGGCGAGCCAGCCGAGGCCGGCGAACCGCCTGTCCAGCGCCTTGTACGCGCCGATACAGGACAGGCCGGTGCGGCGGCCGATCGCGATTTCGGTAATCATCAGCGCAAAGCCGAACGTGACCGCCAGGATCAGGTAGACCAGCAGGAAGATGCCGCCGCCATACTTTGCCGCAAGATAGGGGAAGCGCCAGATGTTGCCCAGCCCCACCGCCGAGCCGGCCGCGGCGAGCACGAAGCCGATGCGGCTGGAAAAACTGCTTCTCTTTTTCTTTTCCATGTTGTTGTTTTGAACTCCCTTACTACATTTCTTTCTCTTTTGCCCCATGCCGGACGCCTGGCCCTGGGACGGTTCATTCCATGAGGTTGAATTCGCTCAGGTAGTGGTAGGCCTGCAGCAGGCCGGACAGGTGGTAATTGCCCACCACATCCGCGTCGCTCTGCGGCGGCGCGGGCAGCGTATCCGGCACATGCAGGCCGAGTGCGGACAGCTTTTCCGCGTTTTCCGGAGACAGGCGGCCCTTTTCATCCATGGCGCACAGCGCGGTCAGCTCCTGCAGTAGAGCGTTGGCGAGCTGTTCGCAGCCGCGCAGATAGACCGCCTGTGTGCGGTGGTCCGGCAAGCGGAACACGTTCTGCTTTTCAAAGATGGAAAGTTCCTCCGCGATGCGCGCCAGCTGGCGGCTGAGCGGGGAAAGGTCCGGATACCGCCCGCAGATGACGCGCGTCTCCACATAGGCGGGTACGGCCTGCAGGAAATGGGTGAACTGCTCCGTGATCCGCGCGCGGTTGTTGTACGGCTTGAGCGCAATGTTGACCACAAGGGCGGTGGCCAGGCCGATCGAGGTATCCAGCAGGCGGTTGGCGCCGTAAAAAAAGGCTTCGTCCGCCGGGGACAGGCAGATGGACACGAACACGATGCATGCCAGCGGCACCGCAAACTGCAGCTTGAGCTCCACACAGAGCAGGATCAGGGCGATCAGCCCCAGCCCGACGCCGATATAGCGGAACCCCTCGAACAGGTTGACAAACACCGCGCCGAAGCCCGCGCCCAGCAGGATGCCGAAAAACTGCGTGCGGCAGGACTGGAACGCGTCGCCCACCGTGCGGTTCATGGCGACGATCGCGCCGATGGCCGCGAAGATCGCCGCGGGCGAGGAGCGCAGGTCGGCAAAAAACAGGGCCAGCGCGACCGCCAGGCCGGTCTTGACCGTCCGCAGCCCGATATGCGGCAGCAAATGTCCCACGATGGCGTCCCCTCCGGAATAAAATAATAAAAGTATTGTACCATGAAACAGACCTTTTCACAAGGCGTTTGCACACAAAAGCGCGCTGTGCTATAATAAATCCCACAGGCAGTCATAAGATAAGGAGTGTGTTCGGATGAAAACCTACCGTTTCGGCGTGCTGGGCGCGGGCAACATGGGTACCGCGATCGTGGAGGGCGCGGTGCGCGCAGGGCTGTTCCCGCCCGCGCAGGCGCTTCTGTTCAACCGCAGCGCGGAAAAACGCGAGAAAAACAGGGAAAAGGGCTTTGCGGTCACGGGGGATTATACCGAGGTGTATACCGCGTGCGACACGGTCGTGCTGGGGGTCAAGCCGCAGAATTTTGATGAGATCCTGCCGGTTCTGGCGGGGTGCCGGTGTGAAAAGCCGCTGGTGGTTTCGATCGCGGCGGGCATAACGTTTGCGAAGATCGAGCGCGCGCTCGGCGCGGATACGCCGGTTGTCCGCGTGATGCCGAACACGCCGCTCATGCTGGGCGCGGGGGCGGCGCAGCTTGTGAAAAACGCGGCCGCGACGCAGCAGCAGCTTGACGCCGTGCGCGCCCTGTTCGATACCATGGGCGTGACCGCGGTGTTCGATGAGGAAAGCATGCTCAACGAGGTCATTCCTTATGCAGGCTCGGCGCCCGCCTATATTTACGCCTTCGCGGACGCGATGGTGCGCAGCGCCGTACAGCACGGTGTGCCGGAGGCGGACGCGCTCGGGATGTTCTGCCAGACCATGATCGGCTCCGCCAAAATGCTGCTGCAGGGGGACCGGACGCCCGCCGAGCTGATCGGCGCGGTTTGCTCGCCCGGCGGCACCACGGTCGAGGCGATGAAGGTGCTCGAATCGCGCGGTCTGTACGATATTTTGGCGGAAGCATGCGACAACTGCATTGCCCGCGCATACGAACTGGGCAAATAACCACCCTTCGCCATTGACTTTAGGTAGACCATATGGTAAAGTAAAGACAAACATTCCGCATCACTTTGAGAGGAAGTGGATACCGTGAAAAAATCGACGAAAGTAAAAACGGGGCTGCTGCTGACCAGCCTGGCCTGTGCGGCCGGCGCAACGGCGGCGCTCGTTCTGCTTCAGAAAAAGCGCGAGGAAGAAGTTTATCATGAGGCGGAGCTCAAGGCAATGGACGAGCTGGAGGAAATGATGCGCGCCGAATCCGACTGTGCCTCCTGCGCCTGCGCGGAGGAGTGCGCGGCGGCGGACGCCTCCTATCAGGACACGTTCGACGAAGAGGTGCCGGAGGAAGCGGAAGCGCCTGTGGCCGCCGAGCCGGAGGAGCCTGCGGAGGAAGAACAGGCTGAAGAAGACGAGGAATGAGACAAAGCGGGCGGAGCCACCCTCCGCCCGTTCCTTATTGTCGGGAGAAAGGAGAGAGGGACGTGATCGAATACGAGGGTCGCGTGTTCCGCCCGCCGTCAGAGGCATACAGCCTGATCGTACAGGCGACGGTCGGCTGCAGTCATAATCAATGCACGTTTTGCGATATGTATAAGGAAAAGCGCTTCCGCGTGCGGCGGCTGGAGGACGTGAAAGCGGATTTCGATGAGGCGCGGCGCATGTACCGCCGCGTGGACCGCATTTTCCTCGCGGACGGCGACGCGCTGATGTGCCGTGCGGAGCATATGGCCGAGCTACTGCAGTATATCCGCCGCCTGTTTCCCGAGTGCGAGCGGGTGACAAGCTACGGCTCGCCCGCGTCCATCCTGGTCAAAACGCAGGAGGAGCTGGATCAGCTGCACGGGCTTGGCCTGGAAATGGTGTATATGGGGCTGGAATCCGGCTCGGACGAGGTGCTGCGCCGCGTCAATAAGGGCGAAACGGTGGACGAGATCGTGCGCGCGGGCCTGATGGTGAAAAAGGCGGGCATGAAGCTGTCGGTCACCTGCATTGCGGGCCTTGGCTCGCTGGAGCTGAGCGAGGAGCACGCGGTCGGGACCGCGCTGGCCCTGTCGCGCATGAAGCCGGAGTATATCGGCCTGCTGACCCTGCTGTTTGAGCTGGAAACGCCCCTGATGCGGGATTGGCAGGCAGGGCGGTTTTATATGATGCAGCCGGTCGAGATCGCGCGGGAGACGCTCACGCTTCTGGAGCATATCGACGCCGAGGGCAGCGTGTTCCGCGCCAACCACGCCTCCAATTATGTCAACCTTGCCGGCACGCTCAACCGCGATCGGGAGGCGATGTGCCAACGCCTGCGGCAGGCATTGGCGGGCGAGGTGCAATTCCGCAATGAGGCATTTCGTGCGAGATAGCTAAAATAATTTTGCCTGTATTGTGAAAAACAGAGAAAAACGCGAAATTAGATGTTGATTTCGTTACAATTTAGAAAAAAACGAGACAGCGGCGCGGAGATGTGCTATACTATTGATGATTTGGAGAAATGAAAGGCTGCTGAGCGGCCGTGCTGTTAAGAAGTTGTTAAGAAAAGCGTATTCCGGCTGGAGGATTGCTAATGGATTCCGTATCCCACATTCGTGTTGCACACCTGCTGCTCGATTATGTCGAGCAGACCTGCGGCGTTACCTTTGACCAGAGCGGCTTCGTTTATGGAAACCTGAAGCCGGATTTGACGGGGACCTACCTGACCAAGCGCCACAATCCGTCGATCATGATGGATGAGGTGATGGAAAAAATCCGCGCGTTTACCGAAAAATACACCATCGGTCCGGTGAATGGGCATGAGCTTTCGGTCGATCTGGGCGAGATCTGCCACTTTATGACCGACTTTTTCACCTATCCGCATAACGACGATATCTACGACCGCAACCTGCTGGCGCATTATGTATACGAAAAGCGCGTTGCGCTCGTGATCCGCCGCCGGATGACCGAAGCGAAATTCGAGCAGTGGGCAAGCCCGATCATCCCGCCGACCTCGGTGGACGCTTTGATCAACCGTATCGGCGCCATGCATGACGAATACCGCGCGGCCGGCCGCCATCATGGGATTGACGACGACCTGATACATATCTGCCGGGCGACCGCGATGGTTGTGCTTTCGATCATCAGCATCGTTTACGAGCAGGTGGATGTATCTGCAACGGTCATCGCCTGATACAGACAATTTTCACACGCTGTTTCACAAGCTGTTGCGGCAAGCACCGTCCGGTTTTCCGGACGGTGCTTGTTTTTTGCGGCGTGCGGCGGAAGCGCTTCTTTTTTCCGGCGGCCCGTGCTATAATAAAGAAAAAACAATGGGAGATACTATGAAAAACGTGACGATTTATACGGACGGGGCCTGCTCCGGCAACCCGGGGCCGGGCGGCTGGGGCGCCATCCTGCGGTACGGGGCGCATGAGAAGGAGCTGTCCGGCTCCGAGCCATCAACCACCAACAACCGCATGGAGCTGCTCGGCGTGATCACCGCGCTGGAAGCGCTTTCCGAGCCCTGCTCGGTCGACCTGTACTCGGACAGCAAATATGTTGTCGATGGCATCACAAAGGGCTGGGCAAAAAGCTGGCGCGCGAAAGGGTGGATCAAGGGAGATAAAAAGCCGGCCAAAAATCCGGAGCTGTGGGGACGGCTGCTCGATCTGCTCGAAAAGCATGAGGTCCGGTTCCATTGGGTGAAAGGACACGCGGATAACCCCTATAACAACCGCTGCGACGAGCTGGCGGTAAGTCAGTACCAGAAATACAAGTGATGGGAGGCCGGCCGGATGGACAGGCTGCGCGGTCTGCGGGGAGGCACCCTGCTGTTTTACTATGTGTTCACGCTGTGCGCCGCGGGATACGGCCTGCGGCGGGACCTGACGGCGTACAACGCCCTGCTTGCCGCCGCGGCGCTCGCCCTGCCCGCTGTGCCGTTTGCGCTTTATCGGGTCTGCCGGCTGCGGCCGGTGTACCTGCTGGAGATCGTGTTCGACTGGTTCGTGCTGGCGGCGGTGCCGTTTGCGAGCCTGTTCGGCGGGTATGAGTGGCTCCCCTGGTGGGATAAGCTGCTGCATTTCCTGTCGGGCTTTCTGTTCGCCGTGCTGGGCATGGTGGTGTATTTTGCGAAAAAGCCCAGCCATGCGCTCGATCGGGAGGATGCGTTCAACGCCTCGCTGTATACCTGGATGTTCGCGGTGCTGAGCGCGGTCCTGTGGGAGATATGGGAATACCTCGTGTCCTTTTCCGGCGCGGACCCGCAGCAGGTCGCGTCCACCGGCGTGGGCGACACAATGCAGGATATGATCGTCTGCGCCGTCGGCGGGCTGCTGACCGCGCGGTCCTGCTGGCGCTACCTGCGGCACAGGGGCGAGGGGCGCCGCAAGGGCTTGATGATGAGCCTGTTTGAAGCCTATTATCGGGAGAATATCCGCAAAATATAGAAAAGACATCCGAAGGCGAGCGCCTCCGGACGTCTTTTCGTTCTATGGCATGATCCCGATGGGGGCTTAATCCTTCGGGGTGTTGGCTCTGTTCGAAACCTTGCCGCCATAGGTGCGCAGCAGGTTACGGACATAACCGTTGTTCTGCATAGATGCTTCGCTCATGTTGCTGAGTGCCTTTACAAACTTGTTCATATTGCGGCCTTCTTTCTTTTAAGATTTGTCTATATCATACCTTTTTTCTGGGGGAAAAACAAGAGGCTGATTGTATGAATTATACAAATTAGATAAGAAAGAATTGTGCAATTAATACAAAAATCAGCCTTCGGTGTGAATAACAGAGACCGGACAGCCGCCTGCGGCTTCCTGGGAGTCCGCTTCCTGCGCCGCGGTGTCGGGCTGGTGATAGACCTCCGCCAGCCCATCTCCGGCGATGCGGAACACATCAGGACAGGTTGCTTCGCACAGGCCGCAGGAAATGCAGCCGCCGCGGTCGATCGTGACCTGCATAAACAAACACTCCTTTCTCGCACACAGTATGCGCAGAAAGGAGCGGCGTTATGAGTGGTATGTCCTGCGGGGAGAAAACGGGAAGGCTGGAAAAATCAAGCAGACGCGCGTCACAGCTCGCGGCACTGGATGGCGGCCAGCGCGTCCTCGGTCGTCCGGCTGCCGAGCGGGATGACGCCCATGGCCTCGGCCCGCCGGCCGACCTCGTATTTGTGCAGGTCCACGCCGCCCTCGGCGCACTGGCTGGTGAGATAGACGCGTGTGCCGCTCCGGATCAGCGCCCGCACCGCGCCCTCCAGCCAGCGGGGGATGCCGCCCGCGCCGAACGCCTCGACCACCACCCGGGGATACCCGTGCAGGGCGCTGAAAAACGAGGGCGGGAGGTCGGGCGTCAGCTTGACGAGCAGGACGTCCGTGTCGATGTCCTGCACGAAGCGCGGTTCGCCGCCGTGCTGTGGCGGATGCGTCAGCCGCACGCACCCAGTCCCGTCGATTACGCCCGCGAGCGGCGCGCCGACCGAAGTGAACGCATCCGCTTTGAGCGAATGGCGCTTTGCGGCGTGGGGGCCGTGAATGATCTTCCTGTGCAGCACTGCCAGCACGCCGGCACAGTCCGCCGCCGCGACGCGGCATGCGTCGAGCAGGTTGCGGGGCGCGTCCGAATCCGGCGCGCCCATGGGCAGCATCGAGCCGGTCAGCACCACGGGGCGGTCGATGTTCCGCAGCACATGGTGCAGCAGCGCGGCGGTATAGGAAAGCGTGTCCGTGCCGTGGGCAATGACAAAGCCGTCGTACCGGCTGCGGTTTTCCCAGACCGCGCGCGCCATTTGCATGCGGTCTGCGGCGGTCAGGTCGGTGGAGTCCAGCCGCATCAGCTCGCACACCGTGACCGCGCAGACCGTCTCCAGCGCGGGCAGCAGGCGGACAAGCTCCCCGCCGGTCAGGGTCGGGGACAGCCCGTTTGCCGTTTCACGGCACGCGATCGTGCCGCCGGTGGCGATCAAAAGCACCTGTTTCATCGATTGCCCTCCCCGCGTCCGCGGCTCACTGGTAGCTGTCCGCAAGGATGCCGATGATTTCCTCGCGGCCAAGCGGGCGCGGGTCGGCGCGGAACAGGCCGCCCATGGTGGCGGCCGCGTTGTCCGCGATCTTCCCGAAATCCTCCGGCCGGACGCCGTAGCCGGACAGGCGGAGCTGGTGGACGCCGCAGCGCTTCTGCAGATCGGCCAGCGCCGCCAGGAAATCCGTCGCGCCAACAGCGTCCGTGCGCCCGAGCGCGCGCGCCAGCGCGGCCATCCGTTCGCCGGAAACCTCGGCGAACCGGCTCCAATAGGCGCGCGAAATCATAATCAGGCCCGCACCGTGCGGCAGCGCGGGATGGAACGCGCTCAGGGCGTGCTCGATCGCATGCTCGCCCGTGCAGCTCGACAGCGTTTCGACAAAACCGGCCAGCGTGTTGGCAAGCGCGACCTCGGCGCGTGCCTCGCGGTCGCCGCCGTCATGCACGGCGGTTGCGAGCGACCGGCCGATCAGCTCGACCGCGCGGAGCGCGAACATGTCGCTCATCGGGCTGGCGGTGCGGGCGATATAGCCCTCGGCCGCGTGGAAGAACGCGTCAAAGCCCTGATAGGCGGTCAGGTGCGGCGGTACGGTCATCATAAAGTCTGGGTCCACGACCGAGATGGCGGGGAAGCACTTTTCGCCGCCCCCGCCGATCTTTTCCTCGCCGTTGGTGATGACCGTGAACGGGTCTGCCTCGGTGCCTGTGCCCGCAGTGGTCGGGATGGCGACCACCGGCAAACCGGCGTTGGCGATGCGCTTGCCGCCGCCCGTGCCGCCGTGGACATAGTCCCACCAGTCGCCGTCGTTGGTGGCCATGACAGCGGCCGCCTTGGCCGTGTCGATCGAGGAGCCGCCGCCCAGGCCGACGATGAATGAGATGTGCGCCGCGCGGCAAAGCGCCGCGCACTCGCGCACCCCTTCGATGGTCGGGTTGGGCTGTACCTTGTTGTAAACAGCCGTTTCGTGTCCGGCCTGCCGCAGCACGTCGGCCACACGGTCGACATAGCCGAGCCGTGTGGTCGACGTGCCGCCGGTGATAATCAGGCCGCAGCCCTCCGGCAGGCGCGCTTTGGCGAGCTTGCGCACGGCGCCGTTGCCGAAAAACAGGCGGGTGGGCATATAGAAGCTGAAAATATCCAACGAGAAAACCTCCCTCAAAAAAAGGGGGTCCAACGACCCCCATGCGAATGCTGCTTGCTGTACGTTTTCCGGCTGGGGCCGAAACGCACCCAACAATACAATTATAGCAAATCAGCGGAAGCGTGGGAAGAGGGAAAACGCTGAAAAGGACAAGAATGTTTTGTTTAATATAACCATGAAAAAACATAAAATAATGCTTGACGTTGTGCAAGGTTGATGATATTATAATGTCACAGAAAAGAAAAGGGCAAACACCAAGGGACGTAAAGCAGGGGCTTTACAAAGGGCGAGAACCCATTCTTATTCTGAAGGGTTGGCATACAAAGCCAAATGATACCGGAGAAAGGGGTGAGTCCAATGGTATCAGAAGAAACATCCTACCAGTTCGCGGGACTCGCCGCGGCGCTGTGACCGAAACGATCAAGGTGATAGCTATTTATAAAAAGAGCGAGTTCCAAATTAAAAAAACGAACCGCCTGAAAAGCGCGATCGGCTTCTGATAGTAAGGAACGGCACCTGTGAGGAAGCTATCCTCGTGAAAATATATCCGTGAAAGCATACTGACGATGTAAGCGGATCGAGGCAGCAGGAAAGTAAGGTTCATGCATGAAAGAACCCTGAAGCAATGCGTTGGCGAATATGAAAATTGATCAGTACGATACCTGTAATCGCCAAAAATAGTGCGCATCCAAGAAAAAAGGCCGATGGGCATACTGATGAGTATGATGCAGCAAAAGCGGACCAGAGCACAGGACAGAGATCATATCAAAGCCTGCTGAAAATGGTTCGGGCATACAGGAGTAGAATCGAACGATTGCCCGCCAGGAAGAGACGCATTTCAAAATCCGACTTGATATAGAGTTCCTGAATGTAGTTAAGGTAACAAACCGAAATGTGTTCATTACCCGAAGAACCGCAGCCGCGCGGTTCCCGTGAACGTAGGATGAAAAAGCGGACAGCAAAAAATAAAAAAGGACAGCGGGAAATATCCTGCTGAGAAAAGAGAATCTATGGAGATCTGGAAGTAAAAGGCCTCGTTCGATAGGGACGAGGCCTTTATTGTTCCCTTTTTCCGAAACGCGGGCGTTACGGATGCGTTTCCTTTGCCTGGCCGATCATCTGGTAAAGCGCGTCAAGCGCGCCGGACAGGGTACCCACCTCGTCGATCAGGCCGAGCGTGACCGCCTGCTTGCCGGAGATGACCGTACCTACGTCCGCGGTGAGCTGTCCGGTCTCGCGCATGAGCTGCTGCAGCCGTTCAGCGGAAATGCGCGAGTGCGTGGTGATGAAATCCACGATACGCTCCTGAATCTTAGCGAGGTATTCGAAGGCCTGCGGCACGGCGATAATGGTGCCGTTCATGCGCACCGGATGGATGGTCATGGCGGCGGAGGCGGCAATAAAGCTCTTTTTCGCAGCCACGGCGAGCGGTACGCCGATCGAATGGCCGCCGCCCAGCACAAGCGAGACCGTCGGCTTGGTCATGCCCGCGATCAGCTCGGCAATCGCCAGGCCGGCTTCCACATCGCCGCCCACGGTGTTGAGCAGGATCAGCATGCCGTCGATCTCCTCCGCCTGCTCGACCGCGGTGATCTGCGGGATCAGATGCTCGTATTTTGTGGTTTTGTTTTGCGCGGGCAGCTCCATATGCCCTTCGATCTGGCCTACGATCGTGATGCAGTGGACCGTGCCGCGCGAGGTTTTAGCCGTGATCGAGCCGGTCTCCATAATATTATTTTCTTCCGGCGCCTGGATGGATGGATGTTCCTCCGCCATATCGCTCCTCCTTTTTGATACAAAAATCCCTACGGTAGAGTATGCTTCGCAGCGGCGGTTTTCATGCGCGGCTCGCGCGGAGCAGGGAAATATTACAGATTGTAAACAGCGGATCCGGTAGAACAGGCAGCTTTTACAAGCAAATACCGGAAGTTATCCACTTTGTACACAGAGTTATCCCCAATGCGTGGTGGAAAGCTTTGTGCATAAAGTGGATTTCGTCCGCCGGAAAGGGCGCGCGGCGGCGTAGAGTTTCATTATGGAAACATGTCTTGCTGTTTGCGGGGAAATTTGCTACAATATAAATGAATATCCGCAAATTCGCGGTAATAATGGAGTGAGTATGGTAATGAGCAATCCTATCGTTACGATTGAAATGGAACAGGGCGGTATCATCCGCGCGGAGCTATATCCCGAGGTCGCGCCGAATACGGTGCGCAATTTTATTTCGCTGATCCAGAAGGGCTTTTATGACGGAACGATCTTCCATCGCGTTATTCCGGGCTTTATGATCCAGGGCGGCGATCCGGAAGGCACCGGAATGGGCGGCCCGGGCTATGAGATCCGCGGCGAATTCACTGCCAACGGCTTTCAGAATGACCTGAACCACACGCGCGGCGTGCTGTCCATGGCGCGCACCGCGGTGCCGGATTCCGCGGGCAGCCAATTCTTCATCATGACCGAGGATTCGCCGCATCTGGACGGCCAGTACGCCTCCTTCGGCATGGTGACCGAGGGTATGGATGTGGTCGACGGGATCGTGAACACCCCGCGCGACTGGCACGACCGCCCGCGCCAGGAGCAGCGCATGCGCAAGGTGACCGTCGATACGCTGGGCGTGGCGTACGAGGCGCCTGAAACCCTGTAAACGGAAAGAAGGGGAATGGTATTGTATTATACCAACAAAGAGATTTTCGTCCTTTCCGCGGTTGGCTGTATGGATACCGAGCCGGATGGACTGGAGTCCATCCTGGCAGGGAATGAGGAGGGCGCGAAAGGCTGCTGCCTGTCGGTCGATATGACCGCGGACGGCATCGCGGTGCTGTCGTCGGACGGGTACTGCGTGGCCAACGACGGAACGCGGCTGAGCATCACGGATTACAGCTACGCGGAGCTGCACCAGGCGGCGCCGCAGCTTGTCCCCGCCGGACAGGCGATCGAGCTGGCGCGCACCTGCCGGGCAAAAATCGCGATCACGGTACATAACCAGACGCTTCTGCCGCAGCTCCGCATCACCCTGCGCCATTCCGAATGGCTGGACAATACGATCTTTGTCGGCCTGGGCCTGGTGGAGGCGGCGCGCATCGCGGTCGCCAACCCTGACCTGCACATCATGGGCGAGCTGCCCGCGCTGCCGGACAATATAGACGCGTTGGTGCGTGCGGCGCAGACGACCGGCCTGTTCGGCCTGCGCGCGGCGGCGGGCGACCTGACGCCGGCGCTGCTCTCAGCCTGCCGGCGGGCGGGGCTGTTCACCATGAGCCTGCCGACGAATGACGAGCGCACACTGGCCGGACTGATCCGCAGCGGCGTCAACTTCATCGAAACGGCGCGGCCGGATATCACGTCCATGCTGCTGCCGGCGGGCGAGGCGGAGCCGCACCAGATCCCGCTGATGCGGTTTTGATCCCTGTTTGTTGATAAAACCCCCGGAGAAGCTGTTCCGGGGGTTTGTTGCGTTTTTATTATGTGTGATTTGCCGCCGCCCGATGTAAGACGCATTTGGCGAGCAGGACGGCTGCCGCAAGGACTAGGGCGCTGATGGTGAGCCAAAGCGGTATCGGCGTTTGTAGCTGTACCCTGCAATATGCCGAGCACAGCAGGAACAGAAAGCCGATGGTCTCCAGAAGTCGGGACAAGGCGCGGTCGGCCGCCTTGAGGCGGCTGCGCTTGTCTGTCTGCGTGTGCTTTGCCATATCGAGGACATCGGTCAGTACCCCTGCGGCCTCGGCGTGGCGGACGGTCTCAGTGGGGATCCGCCGGCCCTGCATCAGCTCCAGCACGCTGACGTCCAGTGCCGCCGCAAGCGGTTCGATGAGGTTGATATCCGGCAGGCCCGCGCCGGTATCACATAGTTAAAAATATTGGTGTCATTTAATCAATTTTGCCGATAAAGCGGTAGAAGATTTCTACCTCCTGTTCCCGGCTTCCGTCCTCACCTTTGACCGCTTCATGGACAACGATTTTTTCAATCAGCGTATTCAAAAGTTCGGCGGTCAGTTCTGTTGGATTGACGCACTCTTTCATCAAGGCAATCCATTTTTCTGCGTCTGCGGCGTTCTGGCTTTCAGTGGCGATAGCGGATTGAAGCTGTTCAATCTTTGTGTCCAGTTCAGCCTGTTCGCTCTGGTACTTCCCGGACAGCATAGAGAAGTTGTATTCTGTGATACGCCCCGCCGCCCAGTCCTCATACATCCGGGCAAACAGGGTATCGACTTCGGCTTTCCGCTTCTCCGCTTTGTTCAACTCTGCGGCTTGCTTCTTTCTTGCGGCGGCCTGTCCCTTGTCATTGGCATTTAACAGCCGCTTCAAAAGCCGTTCTTCATCATGCTGTACCAGCCCCGACCAGTATTGCAGACGGGAGAGGACATAGGCGTAAAGCACATCATAGCGGATATAATGCATGGAGCATTGGCGTGTGCCCTGTCCGTACTTGCTACAATGATAATGGCCGTAAGGCTTGCTGTTCTGCCTGTTCTCCCCATAGGACAACGACCAGCCGCAATCCGAACATTTTACCAATCCGGAAAAAATCTGTGTTGTACCGTCCTTGCATTTTCTGCGGCGGTTTGCTATCTGCTCCTGTACCTGCCGGAAAACCTGTTCGCTGATAATCGGCTCCTGCGTGTTCTCCACCCGCACCCATTCACTTTGGGGCTTGCGTATCCTCCGCTTGTTCTTAAAGGAAATGTTTGTTTCCCGGTAGTGGATGGTATGGCCGATATAGGTTTCGTCTTTCATAATGCTCTTGACCTGCGCTATCGTCCATGCGTAGCTTTTTTCCTCTGGCGCACCCGCATAGATGTTTGCGAAAGTCCCGTCACGCTGGAAGTTGATAAATCCCGGCGTGGGAACCTTTTCCGCAATCAGTATTCTTGTGATACTGGCCGCCCCTCTGCCATGAATGGCGAGGTCAAAAATCTTCTCCACTATCCAGCGGGTTTCCTCGTCGATTATCAGCTTGTTTTTGATTTCCGGGTGTTTCCTGTACCCGATGGGAGCATAAGCGCCGATACGCTGTCCTGTGGCAAACTTTGCTTTGAAAGCGGCCTTTACCTTGCGGCTTGTATCTTTCGCAAACCATTCATTGAACAGGTTTTTGAACGGGACAAAATCGGAAAGCCCTTTCTCTGTGTCCTCATTCTCCGCAACGGCGATGTAGCGCACCCGTTTTTCCGGGAACAGAAATTCCAGATAGTAGTCCATCATCACATGTTCCCGCCCGAAACGGGAAAGGTCTTTCGTGACAATGCAGTTTACTTTTCCGGCTTCCACATCGTCCATCATGCGCTGAAAATCCGGGCGTTCAAAGTTCGTCCCCGACCAGCCATCGTCCACATACTCACCGACTACATGAAGTCCCTGTTCCTTTGCGTACTGTTGCAGGATTGTCCGCTGTGTTTCAATGCTTACGCTGTCACCATAGTTTTCATCGTCCCGGCTCAATCTCATATAAAGCGCCGTGTTGTAAATCGTAGTATTGTAAGGTTGTTTCACCGTTAAAAATCCTCCTTCTTAAAGAAACAACCCACGCTTACAATACTTTTGCTCTATGGCAATTATATCATAAGCGTGGGCGTGTTATCAATGATGGGCTATCAGGTTGAAGCGGCTTTTTCTGCGGTATGCCGCACCACATCTACAATCAGATCACCGAGGGGCTTCCCGCCTGCGGCGAAGTGTTCGGAGATTTTTATACGGTTGTTCCCACATACAAAATACTGCGTGCCGTTCTCTGCTTGTATGACCTGCCCTGTCCGGGGCGTAAAAATATCGCTTTCGCTTTTTGCCATCCAGTGTCCTCCATATTCAGTTTTCAAGGTACAATGCCGCACAGGGGCGGCGAAAATTTCTGCTTATATCTATCACCTTTCCTTTACTGTGTGCCGCTGTTGCCGTTTCACCTGCGCCAGCACTTCCGGCGGGATACGGTCAACGAAATTGCGGAGATTGTGTAATTCGCTTTCCAGCGTTGCCCGTTCCATGCGGTCTTTCATCTTGCCTTGCTCACTGGCCTTTGCCCTTGCTTCCAGCTTTTTGTTTTCTTCCAGCAGGTCATTGATTGTGACCTTGTACTTTTTCAACTGCCCGGAGAAGTTCTCCATCTGCGGGAACCACTTTTTCAGCATGAAGAGGGCTTCCTCTTTTTTCTTTCCGGCGTTCAGCGGGTTAATGCCGTCAAGGGCGGCTTCAATGGCTCTGGCCTGTTTGGAGAGGGAAACCGCCTGTTTGAAAAGCCGGGTGGGGATATGCTTCCGGCCTGTCTTGCTGGCACTCTCCCCACGCTCCAAGTCGGGATATTTCACCACCATATAGGCGTGAAAATCGTCCTGCCACTTCGTCAGGTTTGCCCGGTTGCCGATAATCTCCTTTGCACACAGGCGGTTGTCCTTTGTCAGCGGAACAAAGGTCAAATGCAGGTGGGGCGTTTTCTCGTCCATGTGTACCACCGCCGACACGATATTTTCCCGTCCTACCCGGCCAATGAGGAAATCTGCCGCCCTTTGGAAGAACGCCTGTATCTCCTTTGGAGATTTCCCCTTGAAAAACTCCGGGCTGGCGGTTATCAGCGTATCGACAAACCGTGTGCTGTCCTTGCGGGTTCGGCATCCGGCCTGCTCGATACGGCTCTGAATGAAGTGGTAATAGCGTCCCTCCGGCTTGACGATATGGAAATTGTATTTGCTCCGGCTTGTGTCAATGTCGGGGTTACTGGCGTATTGTTCTTTCTGCCTTTCGTGATGGGCTTCCAGCGGCCTTGCCGGGTTGCCCTTGTGCTTCTCAAACCGCAAAATTGCGTGTTGTGCCATTCTGCTCCTTTCCCCATTCCTTTCCTATCCTGGGTTTTCCACAGGGAAAATCCTGCCAGAATTATCTCTGATACGATAGGAATGGAATGGATATAAATAAATCATTTTAATCTTTGTATTTCTATATACCGTCCGGTTTTCGTACTTTAGGGGGGCGGTTTCCGTACTTCAAGGGTACGGTTTTCAGTCCTCCGGCGTACCAGAACGGGATTTCTTGAAGTCGGTGTTTGGAACCGCTTCATAGGATTTTGGAAAAATGCGGTTGGGTTTTCCACAGCCCTGCTTCTGGATCTCCACCAGTCCGGCGTATTGCAGTTCCCGCAGGGTGTTCACCGCTTTCTGCCGCCCACAGTGGAGCAGGTCAACCACTTCGCAGATAGGGTAATACAGGAAAATCCGTCCGCAGTCATCCGCCCACCCATTCTTGCGGGATAACTCTGTCCGGCGCAGGATAAAGGTGTACAGAACCTTTGCCTCGTTAGACAGGGGCTTGAATGTGGGGGCTTCAAAGAGAAAATTCGGGAGCCGGGTGAAGCTGAACGCCTTTTCCGGCTGATGAATGTAAATCGTGTTTGTCATATCGTGTTTTGTGGACGGTTAGAAGCCCGTTTTCCGGGGCGGGCGATACTTTATACCACCTGCCCCGGTTTGGGGCTTGCGGAGCCTAATAAATCAAGGCTTTTTTCGCTCCTAACTGTCCACAGCAGACCTCCTTTTCCGTTCACTTTCTGTTTTCTGCCGCCTGTGAACTCTGGCGGCACAGCCGGGGCAGTATTTTGCCCGGTTGGATTTGGGGACGAACACACCGCCGCAGACCACACAGCGTTTCAAGTCCTTATCCCGGAAAATCTCCGCTTCCAGCGTCCCGTCCAGCGGCAAGACCGCCCAGCGGAACCACTTACAGCAGACCGAGAAAGAAACTGTCTGCGGGCAGGTGCAGGTGTCCCCATCATCAAGGACAATGCAGTTGCCGTCCTCACAGCAACAGCACTCCTGGCGTATCAGGCTGGCCGCCTGTTTCCTTTGCGCCGGTGTCATGCGGTAAAGGGAACCGTCCGGCCTGCGTTCCAGCGGCGGCAAGTCTTTATAGGGGTTATCTCTCATGCGTTCCCTCCATTTTGCTTTCCGTTGCCGTTCTCCCCGAAAAGGTTTCTTGCCCCATGCCTGCGGCGTGTTCCCAACAGGGGCCCCCGCAAAGTCGTCAGACTTTGTGGGGAGAGGAGCCGCAGCGGAGCGAGTGAGCTTTCGCCCTCTGGCGGAAGCGAATGATACGCAGCTTGCGGCGACGAGGCACGCTCCCCGCAACTTCGGGACAACTTGTCCCGAAGTGACCTCTGGACAAAGTGTCCAGAAGCTGGCTCCTTGCAGTGCTTCCCCAGCCGGGGTATTCCTTTTTGGACGGTCATTCTGTTTTCAAGGTGCTGTCCATCGATGAACTACCCTAAGTCTACACCTAAATGACCGCCCGTCCCGTATATCCGAAAGGTAGGAAATCGGCTTAAAAAACAGGCTATTTCCGTGCTCTCGGAATTATGGTAAAATAAACATAAAAATTGGCTTTCAAGCCATAGGAGGACAATAATCTATGAAAATCGGAATTTTATGTGCGGGTGACGAAGAACTCGCCCCATTTTTGCCCTTGATAAGCAACTGTAAGATAACGGAAAAAGCTATGCTGAAATTCCATGCTGGACAGATTGATAGTGTAGAAGTTGTCGCCCTGTTTTCCGGCGTGTGCAAAGTAAATGCCGCCATAGCCGCTCAGCTTTTGATAGATGTATTTTGCGTGGATATAATTATCAATTCAGGGACAGCGGGCGGTATGGAGCCAGAACTTGAAATATTCGATACAGTTATCTCCACAGAAGTTTGTTACCACGATGTAGCGCCAGACATTTTAACGGAATTTCATCCGTGGATGAATTCTGTGTTTTTTGTGGCAGACCCAAAGCTGATAGATATGTCAAAGTCTGCTGTTGACAAGCTTTCAACTTCTGGAAAGGTAGTTTGGGGCCGTATGGTAACGGGAGAATCGTTTATAACCGATGAGAGCCGGCAAAAAATAAACGATGAATTTGCTCCCTTGACGGTTGACATGGAAACTGCCAGTATCGCTCATGTCTGCTATGCAAATGACATACCGTTTATCGCCATTCGGTGTGTGACCGATACTGAAAAACACAGCGGAGTTGATAATTTTGACGGAAACTGTGCAAAAGCATCAAGTATTGCCAAAGATATTACGGTTGCTTTATTAAGAGAAATCAAAAAGTCGTGGTAAGATTGGATGATATTTTAGAACAGAGGACAGAGGGGGGGAGAGTATGGCCCTAACTATTCAAGAACGACTAAAAGACCTGCGTGTGGAGCGTGGCTTGACGCTGGAACAGCTTGCGGAACAGACGCACCTCTCCAAATCTGCGCTTGGCAGCTATGAAGCGGACGAGTATAAGGACATCAGCCACTATGCCCTTATTGAGTTAGCAAAGTTTTACGAAGTGACTGTTGATTATCTGCTGGGCCGTTCCCAAACAAAAAATCACCCAAACGCCGATCTTGCAGACCTGCGTTTGAGCGACGATATGATTGAACTATTGAAAAGCGGGCGGGTGGACAATTCCCTCTTGTGTGAACTGGCGACCCACCCGGATTTTCCCCGGCTCATGGCCGACCTTGAAATCTATGTGAACGGCGTAGCGGGAAAGCAGGTGCAGAGCGCAAACGCCATTGTGGACGCTGTGAGTGCAACGATTATGAAACAACACAATCCCGGCTTGACTGACCCACAGCTGCGACAGCTTATCGCCGCCCATATTGACGATGACAGCTTTTGCCGCTATGTGATACAGCAGGACATAAACAAGATAGCCTTCGACCTGCGGGAAGCCCACAAGGACGATTTTTTCAGCGTCCCGGAGGACAATCCTCTGGAAGATTTTTTGCAGACCGCAGAGGAAACCACCAGAGAGGACAGCGACCCGGAGCAGGCGGCTATGGCATTTATCTGTAAGCGGCTCAAGCTGAACTATGGGAAACTGTCAGAGGAAGAAAAGAAGTGGTTGAAAAAGATTGCACAGAAATCGGATTTGCTGAAAAATCCAAAGCCGCAGCGGGGACGCAAGTAAGAGAATAATAAATCAGATTATATGGAGGTATTGGTTATGAAAAAGTGGTTACTGATAATTTCAGCGACTGTTATTTGCGTTGCTGCCGCTTTTTTATATTTCTTTAGTTTAACTCCCAAAGGAGATACCATTACCAGCAGAGAAAGCATATTGAACACCGCAATTTCAAAAGGGAATGAATGGACTATCGCAAAAGAACTGGAACTTGGCGGTTATATCGTGAGTGGAGCATACAGTACAGATAATAAATCTACACTTGCTATCTTTGAACCAACAGGAAATGGAGACTACAAATTTAGTACATCAACAAACCGAAATAGTGATGAGATTATTGTCGGTGGCGTTGCAATAAACGGAGAATGGTATGATTTAATTTGGTTTAATGGTGCTAAAACAGAGTATGCTGAAATCACTTATACAATAAATGGACAAGTGCAAGATACATTGAGATACAACACAGATGATATGGATATTATCTCAATTAAAAACCCAGAAAAAGAGTATTCCATTCATGTGGCTTACTATGACAATGATGGAAATAAATACGAATAAATTGTTTTTCATCGAGAAAATAGCAAAGCCAGCCGAGCCAGTCAACGGTCAAGATGAACGGCGCATTTCATGCGCCGCCGTTGACAGTCCCGCCCGTCTTTGCTAAAGGGTAATCAAGGCGGGAAAGCCCTAAAATGGCTTCACACCTATTTCAATAATTGGAGGAGATAAAAATGAGATCAGAAAAGGAAGTTTATGATATTGTTTTGAATTTTGCAAAAACAGACAAACGCATTCGCATGGTTACTTTGGAAGGATCTAGAACAAATACAAATATTCCGCCTGATGATTTTCAGGATTTTGATATTACTTTTTTTGTTACGGATATGGACAGCTTCACAAGTGATGATAAATGGCTAGATATATTTGGTGAAAGGTTGATTCTGCAAAAGCCGGAAGATATGGAATTATTTCCAGCTGTAGAAAAGGGATTTTCATATTTAATGCTGTTTACTGATGATGTTAAGATAGATTTAACTTTGCTGCCGCTGGAACTGATAGACGAGTATTTTACATGGGATAAACTGGTAAAGTTACTGTTGGATAAAGACAACCGTATCGTAAAGCCGCCAATACCAACGGATATAGACTACCACTTGCAGAAGCCTACTCAAAGAATGTTTGACGATTGCTGTAATGAATTTTGGAATACTACAACATATGTAGTAAAGGGCTTATGCCGCAAAGAAATTCTTTTTGCTATTGACCATATGAATGATATAGTACGAAAAGAATTGCTTCGCATGATTTCCTGGCTGATTGGTATCAAACAGGGATTTCATTTCAGTTTGGGAAAAAACTATAAATTTATGAAGCAATATGTCCCAGAGGAATTGTGGGAACGACTTATGTCTACTTATAATATGGATTCCTATCCCCATATGTGGGAATCCTTTGAACAATGTATGGCATTGTTCCGGGAGGTTTCGTCAGAAGTGGCATGCCAGTTGGATTACCAGTATCCACTATATGATGAAAAAATCAGTAATTATGTGATTCGGCAAAAGAAAAAATATGGCATTGAAGATGATAACAAATAAAATTTTTTCAATCGAAAAAATTTATTTTGATTATTCAATTTTGAAAAACTGAATACCTCAAAATCAGAAAGAGCGCGGCCAAGCACTTTGAGGGATTGGCCGCCTTGTCCACCCATCCAGCGGGGCGGCGGGCGGCGGTCAAGGCCGGGTGTAACCCCGTTCATTTCAGCCTTGACGGTTGCCCGCTGTCCTGCTACTTTTCCGGGAGTGTGGCCACAACTTCGGGACACTTTGTCCACAAGTCGGAGCGTAGGACGAGGGACGGGGGCTTTCATATACGCCCTGTCTGCTGATGAAACCAGACCTGCGCTTGCGGCTCCACGCCACGCAAGCACAGCCCTGTTTTCTTGCCGCTTCAAATCTTGCCGCTTCAAATGCCCTTGCCCTCCCCGGCGGCAACGGCATTTTCACGACAACGCCGACAGAGCGTATAACACACTACACTTTGCTTCGCAAAGTCGTGTGCCAAATGGGGGCGTTGCCCCCTTTGGAAACCCCCACAAGAAAAGGCGATATGCTACCCCTCCACGGGGCGCATACCGCCTTTTCTTGTTATCCAGCCCTCCGGCTGTATTGGTTGAGCAAAAGTCAGCGTGGGATTGGTGTGGTATCTTTATCTAAGTGAACCCCCCCGTTCCCACTTGCTGACCGCCTTATCGGTCACATGCAGCCTGGCTGCCAGCTCCGCCTGTGTCATGTTCCGCTCCCGACGTACCGCGGCGATAAAAACGCCTGTTTTTGTTGCATCCATTGATATATCCTCCTTTTGGGGAAAAGTATACCGTATCAGGCAGCTTGGCGCAACCGACGCAGAGTTCAGGCGGTATCGGCGGCGTTCTACGGTACGTCGATGCGTTGCCAAGCGGTAAAATACAGGGGAGAGGCTTTCCCTTATCTATCTTTTGTGCTATAATAAAACGGTATATATCCATTTATCCCGATATTTGAAAGGAGCCGCGGCTGTGGCTGACATTTCCGTACAAAACCTCACCAAATATTACGGCGACCGCCTCATCCTGCAGGATATTTCCTTTGATATCCAGCAGGGAGAAAAGGTCGCCATTCTGGGCGCGAACGGCGCGGGCAAGACCACCCTGCTCAACATCCTCACCGGCCGCCTGCCCTATGACGGGGGGCATGTTTCGCTCGGCGCGGGCAAGAACGCGGGCGTGATCGACCAGATGCCGGATTTCCCGCCGGAATCCACGGTCGAGGACGTGCTGCGCCTGGCCTTCCGCGAATCCGACGAGGTCGCCGCCGCGATGGACGCGCTGACCGACGAGATGGCCCGCAAGCCGGACGACGCCTCGCTGCTCAAACGCTACGCCCAGCTTGAAACCCGTCTGGAGCTCCTCGGCGGCTACAACCGTGATTTTGAGATCGACCGTGTGTGCAACGGCCTGGAAATCCCCGCGGCCATGCGCGCACAGCCGTTCGCGCTGCTCTCGGGCGGCGAAAAGACGCGCATCAACCTGGCGCGCATCATCCTCGAACAGACCGACATCCTGCTGCTGGACGAGCCGACCAACCATCTGGACATGGACGCGGTCGATTGGCTGGGCAGTTACCTCGAGTCCTATCGCGGCACGGTGATGATTATTTCGCACGACCGCTGGTTCATCGACCAGTGCTGCGACCGTGTGATCGAGATTCACGACTGCACCTGCGAGTTCTACAACGGCAACTACTCCTATTACGCGGTCGAGCGCGAACGCCGCCGCGAGGAACAGCTCAAGCACCACGAGCACGAGCTGGCCGAGAAAAAGCGGCTGGAAGCGGTCGCCCGTATCATGCACGAGCACGGCACCGAGCATCTGGCCAAGCGCGCCGCCTCAATCGAAAAGCGCATCGCGCGCATGACCGTCACCGACCGCCCGAAAAAGGACAAAAAGATGACCGTCACCTTCGGCGACCCGAACTACGAGACCGAGGAGGTATTAAAGGTTCGGGATATTACAAAAAGTTATGAAGGCCGTGGAATATTACACGATATCAGCTTCAACATCCGCAACCGCGAGAAGGTCGCCCTGCTGGGTGCGAACGGCGCGGGCAAAACCACCCTGCTCAGGATCCTGCTGGGGGAGGAAACGCCGGACGAGGGTACGATCCGCAAGGGTGTGGGCCTGAAGCCCGCCTATCTGCCGCAGCAGGTGCATTTCGCCAACCCGCACCGCAACCTGATCGACACGCTGATCTATGACAAGAACGTGTCCATGCAGGTCGCGCGCAACCGGCTGGGCTCGTTCCAGTTCACGGGCGAAACGCAGATGAAAACGGTCGATATGCTGTCCGGCGGCGAAAAAAGCCGCCTGCGCCTGTGCGAGCTGATGTACGACCCCCTGAATTTCCTCATTCTGGACGAGCCGACCAACCATCTCGACCTCGCCAGCCGCGAGTGGATTGAGGAGGCGGTGGAGGCGTTCGACGGCACGCTGCTGTTCGTCTCGCACGACCGGTACTTCGTCGAGCGGTTTGCCACCCGCGTACTGTATCTGGAAAATGGGCGGCTGACCGACTTCATCGGCTCGTATTCCGACTTTTTGAAATTCCGTGAACGGGGCGAGCTGCCCGAGGCGCCCGCCCCCGCGCCGGCCCCCAGGCGGAAAAAGCCCGACGCGCCGACGCTGGACGACGTACCCCGCCCGCCGGAAAAACCCAGGCGCACCGGCGGCACCAAAAACCTGCAAAAGCAGCTCAGCGCGCTCGAACGTGAAATTTCCCAGCTCGAGCTGCAGTCGGCCGAGTTGGAGCAGCAGATGATCGACGCGTCCTCGGACTCGGCGCGGCTACTCGAACTGATGACCAAAAAGGAGCAATGCGACGAGTCGCTCGCCGCGAAAATGGACGAATGGGAGGCCGTGGCCGCCGAGCTGGAGGAGCTGCAGCAATGAGCGAACGGAAGATCTGGCTCGCGCTGGCGGCGGTGTTCGCTGCGGGCGGCGTGGTGCAGCTACCCTGGGCGCCCTCGCGGTTCGGCGGCGTGTTTTTCCTTACGCTGGCCGCCGGCTGCGCGGGCGAATGGCTGATGCTGCGCTTGCAGGAGCGGTACAGGGTATGCCGCGTGCTGTCCGTTGTGGGACGTGTGCTGTTCGGCTTGTTCGTCGTATCGTTCGTCGCGGTGCAGGGCATCATCCTGCACGGGATGCGCGCCGATCCGGAAGCCGGAGACGCGGATTACCTGCTGGTGCTGGGCGCGCGGGTGTATGAGGACGGCCGTCCGTCCGCGGCGCTGGCCGCGCGGCTGGATACGGCGTATGATTTCCTGCAGGCACACCCCGAGGCCACCGCCATCCTGTGCGGCGGGCAGGGGAGCAACGAGCCGTGTCCGGAGGCGGAGGCGATGTACGATTACCTGACCGCCAGGGGCATGGACGCGGACCGTTTGCTGCTCGAGGACGAATCCAACAATACGATACAGAACATTGAAAACGCCCGCGCCCTGATCGGGGACGGACACAGGACCGCGGTGGTGACGAGCGATTACCACCTTGCGCGCGCCCGCGTGCTGATGGCGCGCGGCGGACTGGACGCGGCCGGTATCCCCGCGCCGACGCCCTATCCGGCGCAGCGCGTGGCGGTGCATTGTCGGGAGTATTGCTCCATCCTGGGTCTGATGCTCACCGGCAGGTGGCAGGGCGGTACGGGAAAGGATACGCCGGCCGCGTAAGGCGGCGGAATCGGAAAGGAACCTGTTATGTTTGACAAACTGAACGCTCTTGCGCAGCGCATGGACGAGCTGGAGGCCCGCCTCGCCGAGCCGGGCCTGTATGACGACCCCAGCCGCGCGGCCAAGCTCCTCAAGGAGCGCAACGAGCTGGAACCCATCGTCCAAGCGTTCCGCGCCTGCCAAAAGGCGCGGCGGGCGCAGGAGGATGCGCTGGATATGCTGTCCGATCCGGATATGAAGGAACTGGCGCAGGAGGAGCTGCAACAGGCCAAGGCCGATATCGCGCGGCTGGAGGACGAGCTGAAGCTCCTGCTCCTGCCCAAGGACCCGAATGACGACAAGAACATTTTTGTCGAGATCCGCGGCGGCGCGGGCGGCGAGGAAAGCGCGCTGTTCGCCGCCGATCTGTACCGCATGTACACCATGTACGCGGATAAGCGCGGCTGGCAGACCGAGGTGATGAGCGCGTCCGAAACCGAGCTGGGCGGCTATAAGGAGATCGTGTTCCGCGTGGCGGGTGATAAGGTGTATTCCCGCCTGAAATTTGAGAGCGGCGTACACCGCGTCCAGCGTGTGCCGGAAACCGAGTCGCAGGGCCGCGTACACACCTCGACCACCACGGTGGCCGTGCTGCCCGAGGCCGAGGAGGTCGATTTTTACATCGACCCCAAGGACCTGCGCATCGACACGTTCCGGTCATCCGGCGCGGGCGGCCAGCATATCAATAAAACATCCTCGGCCATCCGCGTGACCCATATTCCGACGAACACGGTGGTCGAATGTCAGGACGAGCGCAGCCAGCACAAGAACAAGGATAAGGCGCTGCGCGTGCTGCGCGCCCGCCTGTACGAGGCTGAGGTGGAAAAGCAGCAGGCCGCGATCGCCGCGGACCGCAAAAGCCAGGTCGGCACGGGCGACCGGTCGGAGCGCATCCGCACCTATAACTTTCCGGAAAACCGTGTGTCCGACCACCGCATCAAGCTGACGCTCTACAAGCTCGACCAATTCCTGAACGGGGATATGGACGAGATACTCGACGCCCTGATCGCCGCCGACACGGCTGAAGAGCTCAAGGCGCAGGGCGAAGCATGACCCCTGGAAAGGAGAATCCCCAATGAACGAAATTTCTTCCCTTTGGCAGTCTGCGCCCTGGCTGGTGGTGGGCGGCGCGCTGGTGCTGATCAACATTGTGCTGCTGCTCCTGAAGCTGACCCGCAAGCTGATCTTTCTGGCGGCCGGCGCGCTGCTCATCGCGGTCGGCATCTATACGGGCGTGATCGACGCGCCCGCCGGCCTGCTGGCGCTGCCGTTTTTTGCGATTTAACAGCGCTGTTACAAATCTCCGCTTCGCCGCTGCTATAATGAGGGTGGGAGGGATTGCTATGGGACTTTTTATTTTTTTGACGCTGTATTCCGGCCTTGGGCTGGCGCTGCTCGGCATCCTGTCGTTTCTGGCGGGGAGCATCCTGCTGTTCGCGGGCAGGCTGCGCGGACGGGGCTGGGCGGCGTCGCTTGCCCTGTGCGCGCTGCTGCTGGGTGGAGGCGTTTGGCAGGCGAACGGCTTTTTCGGCCTTGGCCTCGGCGTGCCGCGCGATTTCACCGCGGAAAACTGGGCGAAGACCGCGCCGGACCAGCGGCATTTTCTGGTGAACGACCTGTTGGAAACGCAGCCGCTGGTGGGCATGACGGCCGACGAGGTGCGCGGCCTGCTGGGCGCGCCGGACTATACCGACTCGCCGGAGCTGCTGGCCTACGTCATTGACATGCCGTTTGACGAGTCCACCCTGGATATTTACCTGCAAAATGGCCGCGTCACAGGAGTGGACCGCACACTGGAGCATTAAATTTCCCACTGATGGAAGTGTAATCGATGAAAACAAGCATACTTTCCCCACAACTTGATAAAGATGCCGTAAGGATCGCCGCAGACCTGATTCGGCGGGGTGAAGTGGTGGGAATACCCACGGAAACCGTGTATGGGCTGGCAGCAAACGCCCTGAATGGGGAAGCGGTGGCGAAAATCTTCCGAGCCAAAGGACGGCCGCAGGATAACCCGCTGATCGTCCACATCGCAGATTTTGACCAGATTTTCGATTTGTGTCCCGCGGTGCCGCCGCAGGCAGCGGCGCTGGCCGAAGCGTTCTGGCCTGGGCCGCTGACCATGATCGTACCCAAAGGGAGCTGCATTCCCAACGAGGTATCGTGCGGGCTGGACACGGTGGGCATCCGCCTCCCGTCGCACCCGCTGGCGCGCGCGCTCATCCGCGCGGCGGGCGTGCCGCTGGCCGCCCCCTCCGCGAACACCTCCGGCCGCCCCTCGACCACCACGGCGGCACACGTCCTGCGCGATATGGACGGCAAGATCGCTGCGATTCTGGATGGCGGGCCGTGCGGCGTGGGCGTGGAATCCACGGTCGTCACCCTTGCGCTGGACAAGCCGCGCCTGCTGCGGCCGGGCGGCGTGACGCTCGAACAGCTCCGCGCCGTGCTGGGCGAGGTCGAGGTCGACCGCGCGCTGTACGAGAAGATCGGGGATGAGGTCAGGGTGTCCGCGCCCGGCATGAAATACCGCCACTATGCGCCGAAAGCGCCGGTAACGGTCGTGCGGGGCGACCCACAACGCACGGCGCAGTATATTAAAGCACATATCAGCGGCCCCACCGGCGTGCTGTGCTTTGATGAATACAGGGAGTGCTTCCCCACCTGCGTGGTGGAGTGCTTCGGCTCCCAAACCGACCTCGCGGCACAGGCGCGCGAGGTGTTCGACCGCCTGCGGGCGTTCGACGAAACCGATGTCCGGCAGATCTGGGCGCAGTGTCCGTCCGACGAAGGGTTGGGTCTGGCGGTAGCCAACCGCATTAAAAAGGCGGCGGGCTTCGCGGTGATCGAGCTTTGAGCGGGGCGCATATCCAGTCAGGGGGTGTGGGATAATGAAAATCATAGGTCTGACCGGCGGTAGCGGCACGGGCAAAGGCACGGTCGCCGCGCGGATGCGCGAACGGGGCGCGGGCTGGGTGGACGCGGACGCGGTCTACCGCCGCCTGTGCGCGGAAAACCGCGAGATGCTCGCGGCGCTGGACGCGGCGTTCGGCGGCGTGCTGGAGGAAACCGGCGCGCTCGACCGCCCGAAGCTGGCGCGGCTCGTATTTTCCGATCCCGACCGGCTGCGCGAGCTGAACCGTATCACGAACCCCTATATCCGCGCCGCGTCGCGCGCGGCCATACAGGCGCAGGCCGCCTGTCCGATCGTGCTGTACGATGCGCCGACCCTGTTTGAGGCGGGCGCGGACGATCTGTGCGAAAAGACGGTCGGCGTGCTGGCGGATACCGAAACGCGCATACGGCGCGTGATGGCCCGCGACGGCATTTCCGAGCAGGCCGCGCGCGCGCGCATCCTTGCCCAGCCGGACGACGGCTTTTACCGCGCCCGCTGCGACTATATCCTGGAAAACAACGGCGACCTCGCCGCGCTCTGGCGGGAGACCGATGCTTTATATACCATTTTGAGCAAAGGAGAACGAAAATGACCTCTGAACAGCTTTTTTATGACAAAAAAACCGGCTTCGACCGGCTGACCGGCAGCGACAAAAAGAACATTCAGTCCTATGCCGGGGACTACAAGAAATTTCTGGACGAAGCCAAGACCGAGCGCGACGCGGTCAGGGAAATGGTTCGTCTGGCGGAGGCCAAGGGCTTCCGCGCATGGACGCGGGACGATACCGTCAAGCCCGGCGACAAGCTCTACCAGGTCAACCGCAACAAAGGGATCACGCTGGCCGTAATCGGCAAAAAGAGCCTCAAGGAGGGCGTGCGCCTGACCGCCGCCCATCTGGATGCGCCGCGTGTGGATATCCGCACCGTGCCGCTGTACGAGGACGGCGGCATGGCCTTTTTCAAGACCCACTATTACGGCGGCATCAAAAAGTACCAGTGGACCGCTATCCCGCTCGAACTGCGCGGCGTGGTGTGCGTGTGCCACAATGGGCAGATGAAAACGGTCGAGGTGCGCATCGGCGACAAGCCGGAGGACCCCAGGTTCGTCATCACCGACCTGCTGCCTCATCTGGCCTCCGAGCAGATGACCAAAAAGGCGACCGAGGTGGTCAAGGGCGAGGGCCTGAACGTGCTGGTCGGCTCGGTGCCGAGCGAGACCGTGGACGAGAAGTGCAGCGAGAAGATCAAGCTTGCGGTCATGGAATACCTGAATAAGCAGTACGGCATGGTGGAAGCGGATTTCCTCTCCGCCGAGCTGTGCTGCGTGCCTGCCTTCCCCGCATGCGATATCGGCTTTGACCGTTCGTTCGTCGGCGCTTACGGTCACGACGACCGCGTGTGCTCCTACACCGCGGCGACCGCGCTGCTCGACCTCAAAACCACGCCTGCGCACACCTGCGTCTGCCTGCTGGTGGACAAGGAGGAAACCGGCTCGGACGGCGTAACCGGTATGCAGTCGCGCGCGTTCGATACCTTCATGGCCGATCTGTGCCGCGCGCAGGGCGCGCTGGTGGAGGAATGCTATGAAAATTCGGTATGCCTGTCCGCGGACGTGTGCAACGCCTTTGACCCCAACTTCCCCGAGGTGTCCGAAAAGCGCAACGACGCCCGCGCCAACTGCGGCTTTGCGCTGGTCAAATATACGGGCGCGCGCGGCAAGTCCGGCACGTCGGACGCGACCGCCGAGCTGATGGCGCGCATCCGCTGCATTTTTGACAAGGCGGGCGTGGTCTGGCAGACCGGCCAGCTCGGCAAGGTCGATCAGGGCGGCGGCGGCACGGTGGCGATGTACCTGGCCAACCGCAACATCGATACGGTGGACGCGGGCGTACCCGTGCTTTCCATGCACGCGCCGTTCGAGGTGATCACCAAGCTCGACCTGTATATGGCCTACAAGGGCTTCGGGGCGTTTTATAAGGACTGAGACGGAAAACGCACAAGACGGCGGCCGGATACCGGCCGCCGTCTTTATTACACCTCTGTTACATTTTGCGGGCGGGCGCGGGACGCTGTGTTATAATAGGGAGCAACTAAGGAAAATAACAGCTTCCAGAAGGAGGATTTATAAAAATGACATTCAAACAGGTGCTTTCGTTTTTCCTGACCGGCGCGACCGTGCTGTCCATGTCGGCCACCGCGCTGGCGGCGGATACCGCGCCCGACGCGGCGGAGGATACGGCCGCCAATACGGTGGTGGATGAACAGGAGACCGCCCTGCCGGCCGACGTGGCCGATACCGCGTGGTACGCGCCGGCGGTCCGTTATGTGCTGGAGCAGGGACTGATGGATCTTGCCGCGCCGGTGGACGCGGGCTTCTGGCCGCTGCACGCGGTCAGCCGTCAGGAGGTTGCGGACGCGCTCTACCGTGATGCGAAAAACAGGGACGAAAAGCTGACAGCGGGCGCCGCGGGCATGGGCATCCACGAGATGGCCGACTACGCGGATATCGGTCAGGACTACTATCCGGCGATGACGTTCTGCTTTGACGCAGGCATCCTCACCGGCGATGACGAGAACCGCCTGCACCCTGGGAAAACGGTTTCCCGCGAGGAGTTCGCGGCGATGCTGACGCGCTACCTCGGCCTGCTGGAGGAGAGCGGCCTGACCGAAACCGTGCCGGGCGACGGCATGGCCGTGCAGGAGTTCACCGACGCTTCGCAGATCTCGGACTGGGCGGCGGACAGCGTTGCATTCTGCCTGAAGAACGGGCTGATGAACGGCAACACGGACGGTTCGTTCGCCCCGCAGGGCAATGTGCTCCGCGCGGAACTGGCGCAGGTTTTGAGTAACATCGCCTCGGACGCCGGCCGGTAAGACAACCCCAAAAGAAAAACCGCTGTATCCGGTGGATACAGCGGTTTTTTTGCCTGTGACGCGGCAGTCAGTCAAAGATGGAAAACTCGATCTCCTCGAGCGAGTAGCCCTCCTCCAAAATCATCGGCGCGCGCAGGTTATTATCCGCAAGCGCGGCCGGCAGGTGGGCGATGCTCATGTGCAGCTCGCTTCCGCCGCCCTCCCGCGGGGACAGGAGCAGGCTGCCGCCGTGGGCCTGCGCGATGCGCTGGACCAGGGGCAGGCCGAGGCCGAGCGGCGCGCCGCAGCGCGCCAGGGAAAGGTAATCGTCCAGCGAAACCTGCCGTTCCCAGCCGGTCAGGAGCGCTTCAAACAGCTCGGCATCCAGACCGGGGCCGCGGTCCGCGACCGTGATGGTCGCAAAGCTGCTGTCGTCGGTCAGGGTAAGGACGATATCGCCGTCCGCGGGGGATGCGTGCAGCGCGTTGGACAGAAGGTTGTACAGCGCCTTTTGGATCAGCTGCGGCTCGATCAGCGCGTCGCAGTAATCGGGCGCGTGTACGGTGATGTTTTTGGTGCCGTGCGACGGGCCGTACAGCGCCGCGTTGGCCGCGGCTGTCCGGCAGAGGGCCGCGAGGTCGGTGCGGTACAGGCGGAGCTGCTCGGTGAGAGGCGGGTCGTGCAGGAAATCCGAATGGGTCAGTATGCGGTGCATGCGCAGGCATTGCTTGCGCAGCTCGGCCGCGAGGGCGGGGTCCTGCACCTGTTCCGCGCAGGCGAAAAGCGCGCCGAGGTACTGCGCGCTTTTTGCGTGCAGTACGCGCAGGCTCCCGTCGTAAGAGGAGCGGCTGTCGTGCAGGAACGCGAGCAGCGCGCCGCCGCGGTGCGGCAGCAGCTCCAGGCGGTATTCGGCGCCGTCCAGTTCCTCATAAACGGTGCGCGGTGCCTGCTGCGCGATGCAGTCGCGCAGCGCGCCGGCGGAGGCGCCGCTCAAGAGCTGGTCGATGCGTTCGAGCGGGTGCAGGCCGGTCAGGCGCGCCGCGGCGTCGTTGCAGGCCTCAATATATAGCGTCGGTCCTACTGTGAGCAATGCTGCGTCGTGCAGCGCGGTACGGTTCAGCAGGGCGCGCAGAGCCGCGCTGTCGAGCTGAGAGAAAAATGTATCCGCCATCTCTATCCTCCGAATCGCTGATCTTTCTGTTTTTTTGTGGGTATAAGGCTGCTTGCGGACTGCAATACTATATTTTGTATGATGCTTCTATTATACCACCAGACGAGACCGCTTTGCAAAGAAAAATGTACAAAAACCCAGAATATAATGACAAAAATTTCACAAATATTACACCTTGCGGCATATCGTCCAGATAGTGTATAATAAAGCCATCGACAAGAAGATAATTGTCAAAATTGAGGAGGAACACTGCAAATGGCGATTAAAGTAGGTATCAATGGCTTTGGCCGTATCGGCCGTATGGTTTTCCGCGCTGGTCTGAAGAACCCGAACATCGAATTCGTAGCGGTAAACGATCCGTTCATGACGCCGGACTACATGGCGTACATGCTCAAGTACGACACCATGCACGGCCGCTATGACGGTACCATTGAGTATGACGACAACTCCATCACCGTGGATGGCAAGAAGGTTCTGTTCCACGCTGAGATGGATCCCAAGAACATCCCGTGGGGCAAGGACGGCGTTGATTACGTTGTCGAGTCCACCGGCGTTTTCCTGACCAAGGAGAAGGCACAGGCCCACATCGACGGCGGCGCGAAGAAGGTCATCATGTCCGCCCCGTCCAAGGACGACACCCCGATGTTCGTTATGGGCGTTAACCAGGACACCTACACCAAGGATATGACCTTTGTTTCCAACGCTTCCTGCACCACCAACTGCCTGGCGCCGATCGCCAAGGTTCTGGACGAGGCGTTCGGCATCACCGAGGGCCTGATGACCACCGTTCACTCCACCACCGGCACCCAGAAGACCGTTGACGGCCCCTCCAAGAAGGACTGGCGCGGCGGCCGCGCGGCTTCCGGCAACATCATCCCGTCCTCCACTGGCGCTGCCAAGGCGGTAGGCAAGGTTTACCCGAAGCTGAACGGCAAGCTGACCGGTATGTCCATGCGTGTTCCGACCCTGGACGTGTCCGTTGTTGACCTGACCTGCAACCTGGCTAAGCCGGCCACCTACGACGAGATCTGCGCGGCGATGAAGGCTGCTTCTGAGAAGCCGCTTTCCGAGGGCGGCCTGAAGGGCGTTCTGGGCTACACCGACGAGGACGTGGTTTCCTCCGACTTCCTGGGCGACGAGCGCACCTCCATCTTCGACAAGAAGGCTGGCATCGCGCTGACCGACACCTTTGTCAAGGTCGTTTCCTGGTACGACAACGAGTGGGGCTACTCCAACAAGCTGCTGATGCTCATCGAGCACATGGCTGAGGTTGACAACAAGTAAGTCAGTCCTGTAGCAACGTAAAACCAAAAGACCTCTTGTGATCTGCACAAGAGGTCTTTTTGTGAAAGGGGAAAACTGTGTGAAGCGGGATAAAATGCTGCGCGGCGTGCTGCTGACGCTGACGGGCGGTATCTTTTGGGGGCTTTCCGGCGCCTGCGGCCAGTTCCTGCTGCAGGCAAAGGGCGTACCGACCGGATGGCTGGTTTCGGTGCGCCTGTTGTCGGCCGGCGCGATCCTGCTGCTGCTATGCTTGCTGCGGGGCGAAAAGCAGGTGTTCCGCATCTGGAAGCAGGACACCACCGGCATCCTGGTGTTTGGCGTGCTGGGCATGAGCATGTGCCAGTATACATATTTTTCCGCAATCACATACTCCAACGCGGGGACCGCCACCGTGCTGGAGTATCTTTCGCCGGTCCTGATCCTGGTGTATCTGTCGGTCCGCAGCCACCGCCCGCCGCGGGGCATCGAGGTGCTGTCCATCCTGCTGGCCGTGGGCGGAACCTTCCTGCTGGCGACGCACGGGCATCCGGGGGAGATGGTTTTGTCCGGCCGTGCGCTGTTCTGGGGGCTGCTGAGCGCGGTAGCCATGTCGATCTATGCAGTGCAGCCGGTGCCGCTGCTGCACAAATACGGTGCGGCGCTTGTAACAGCATGGGGCATGCTGCTCGGCGGCACAGCGCTGTCCTGTCTGTTCCGCCCGTGGCGAATGCCTGTGACGCTGGACATCGGGGCGGTCAGCGCGCTTGCGGTCGTTGTTCTGATCGGCTCGGTCGCGGCGTTCACGCTGCATCTGGAGGGGATCCGGCTGGTCGGACCCAAGAAAGGCAGCCTGTTCTCCTCGATCGAGCCGGTGTCCGCAACGGTGTTTGCCGTCCTTTGGATGAAAGCAGATTTCAGCCCGATCGACCTGATCGGCTTTGCACTGATTTTGTCCACCATTTTCCTGCTTGCACGGGATAAGCAGGAGGAATAGGGTGTATGGCAGTAAGCGTCCCCTGGTTTCCTTAGGGAAGCCAGGGGACGCTTTTGTTTAATAACAGCAGGTGAGCTGGTGCTCCTTGCAGTACTGCAGATACTCCTGCGATGGTGCAAGGTCGGTGACCAGAAAATCGAAATCGCTTAAGCGTGCATAGGTGGAAACCGCCACCAGTTCGAATTTGGTATGATCTGCCAACAAATACCGTGTCCGACTGTTCTTGGTGATCGTGCTTTTGAGCGTGCTCTCCCCAACAAAGGTATCGGTCACACCACTTCGCAAGCTGATGCCGGTTGTACCCATAAAAGCCTTTGTGATATTGAAGCGACTTAGCTCAGCGGGGTCGTCTACGGTTAGAGATGCGGTTTTTACGTTCAGACGGCCGCCGAAAGAGATTACATTAATCTGGGGATAGTTCATACATTCCATGATCACATATAAATTGTTGCTCAAAATCGTGACCGAACGTTCAGCAAGATAAGGGAGCATGGTCAGTGTGGTGGTACCAGAATCGATGTAAAGCGTATCCCCGTCGTTGACATGCTGTGCGGCCAGTTTACCGATATATTGCTTCTGATCGGTCAAACAGATGTTTCGCTCAGTAAATGACGCAACGGGACGTCCGATATCGCGGTGTCTGGGGCGTGCGCCTCCATACACCTTTTCGATCACTCCCTTTTCCTCCAGCATGGAGAGATCGCGGCGGATCGTAATTTTAGAACGTTGGAATGCTGCACATAAATCGTCGAGAGGAACAAAATCGTGTTTACGGATATATTCCTCCATTTGGTCGAGACGAGAAGTGCGAACGGCCATTTAAGACACCTCCTTTCGTGATTTTTAGGGAAGATGACCTTGTTATTTACCTTTATAATACCTTATCTTTCCACTTTCGTCAATAAGAGAATAAATAATAATGAAACGAATATTATCATTAAAAAGATAAATATTATCATTTAAATATACAAAAAGGAAAGGTTAAGTTTGTATATTTTTAAATATGTCAAATATTGATCGAAATATTGACAAATATTATTGAATATGTTAAGTTAGTGTTAAACAAAAGAGAAATGATTTATTATCGATCGATTTATAAAAATATTTTTGATAAAATTTGATCTAATCTATAAAAATCAATATTATGAAGCGGAAAATGAGTGATGAAATGGATATTATCTGTATTGGCCTGTTAATGTGCGATATTATCGTCAAACCGGTGACCGAAAAGGCGCTGTCTTTGGATGCAACACCGGTAGACACGATACAGATGCTGCCAGGTGGGGACGCCTGCAATGTAGCCTGTAACGCGGCGGCGCTTGGTATGGAAACCTCGCTTGTTTCCGTCGTGGGGGATGATCCAAATGGCGCGTTCATTCGGCGCTGGCTGGACGAACGGCATATCGATATCCGTTCACTGGCAGTACGGGGCGGGCGAACAACTGGTACCAGTATCGCTTTGGTTGAACCAAACGGGGAACGGCATTTTCTGACCAATACGGAGATATTCGATACGCTTTACGCGGAGCAGGTGCCGGAGGAGTGGCTGCGGCAGGCACGCCTGCTCAGTCTGAACGGCCATTACCGGCTGAAGA
Organism: Agathobaculum sp. TL06; assembly: GCF_054658635.1. Lineage (NCBI taxonomy): Bacteria > Bacillati > Bacillota > Clostridia > Eubacteriales > Butyricicoccaceae > Agathobaculum > Agathobaculum sp. TL06. Next base: position 52,979 of record NZ_BAAGGY010000012.1, on the reverse strand, counting down.
ATCTGGACGACGGAGGGATTGTGCCGCTGTTTCAGAAAGCAAGACAGTATGGAGTAAGAACTGTAGTAGATACGGTTTGGAATCGAAAAGGGGAATGGCTCCCACGCATTGCGCCTACCCTGCGCTATACAGATATCTTTTTGCCGAGCTACCAGGAAGCGGTTCAGATCACAGGCGAGACCAATGTCCGAGCCATGCGGAACGTGCTCAAGCCGTTCGGATTATCAGTATTTGGCGTTAAGCTGGGGGAGAAGGGCTGCTATATGACGGATTTCAAGGAAGAGTTTTTCCTGCCAGCGTTTCCAGTGGAATCGATCGCTTCCACTACGGGGGCAGGAGATTCCTTCGTTGCGGGATTTGAAGCCGCACAGCTTCTGTCGCTCGATCTATATGAGAGCGCGCTGTTCGCATCGGCTACCGCCTCCTATACCATACAGGCGCCCGGTGCGGTCGGCGGCGTACCGGACGCGGAAACTGTCCGGCAATATATCCGGAAAAACCGGCACCTGGTAGAAAATATTGCATAGTAGGGAAAGGAGAGCACGGAGTTGAGAGCACTTGTCAATACCAAAAACATGCTGTTGCATGCTTATGAGCACCACTATGCCGTGGGCGCGTTCAATGTCAACAATATGGAGGTGATTCAGGGGGTTGCAAAGGCGGCGAAAAAACAGCGGTCGCCGGTTATTTTGCAGGCATCATCTTTTACGAGCAAATATGCGGATTTAGGCTATATCGTCGGTATGGCGGAAAACGCGGCGCGGCTGTCAGATGTGCCGGTCGCTCTGCACTTGGACCACGGTGAAGATCTGGAGACCTGCAAGGAGTTCATTCAAGCTGGCTTTACTTCGGTCATGATTGATGGATCCCACCTTCCTTATGAAGAAAATGTGGCGCTGACGCGAAGCGTCTGCGAATATGCGCACCGGTATGACATCACGGTGGAAGGCGAGCTGGGAACGCTGGCCGGTGTCGAGGATGGCAGGAGCGCGGAACAGTCACTCTATACCGATCCGGAGCAGGCGCGCGACTTTGCCGAACGGACAGGGGTGGATTCCCTCGCAATCGCCATCGGTACCAGCCACGGGGCTTACAAATTTAAACCGGGACAAAAGCCGATGCTGCGGTTTGATATTCTGGAGCAGGTCAGCCGGCTGATGCCGCGTCTGCCGATCGTACTGCACGGGGCATCGTCAGTTAACCAGGAGGATATCGCGGAGATTAATGCAATGGGAGGTGACATCAGCGGAGCAATCGGTATTCCTGAGGAAATGCTGGCACAGGCGTCTCGGCTTGCGGTCTGCAAGATCAATGTGGACACCGATCTCAGGCTTGCTATGACAGGTGCGATCAGAAAATATCTGCATGAAGCGCCGGAACAAATCGATTACCGGAAATACATAGGTGCCGGCAGGGATCATTTGGCTGAACGCGTATCCCATAAAATGAAAAATGTATTTTTAAGCGCAGAGCGCTATTAAAGCATCCAACTATTAATTTTACAGCAGAAGAGAGGAGAAAAAGGAATGAAAAAACTGATCGCAGGAATGCTGGCAGCAATAATGGCTTTTTCCCTGGCCGCATGCGGAGGAGAAACGGACAGCAATGTAAACCAGGGCGGCGAACAGAGTGCTGCGGCGGAAGCCACCACGTTGAAATTCAACCTGGTCAAATCCAATACCGATCCTCAGTATGAGTGGTATGGCCGGTTTTTTGACGATCTGGAGGCTGCTTCAAATGGAGAGATCGTCGGCGAGATATATACCACGGAGAGCCTGGGTCCGACAGCGGACGTGATCGAACAGGCTGCGCTGGGTGAACGTGTGGTTGCGGACTGCGACCTGGCATGGCTGGCAAACTATGTACCGGATATGGCGGCGATTATGTCCCCGTATCTGATCCAGAAGCCGGAGGAGATTATGGCGATCTGGAATTCTGAGGTATTCCAGGATATGTGTACCGAGTTGGAAGCTCAAGGGCTGCATTTGATCGCGCTGAATTATGAGGGGACTCGTAATCTGCTGACGAAAAAAGATATCACCTCCCGTGCGGATGTCAACGGACTTAAAATCCGCTGCGCTTCCACGACGATGTGGAATGCCGTGGCAGAAATGCTGGGCGGCAATCCGACAAATATTGCCATGAGCGAAACCTACCAGGCGCTCAGTCAGGGTGTGGCGGATGCGGCTGAGGGTGTATACTCTGTTATGTATTCGAATAAGTGGAATGAAGTACTCTCGCATGTCATCGAGACTGAGCATTTGGTGGGCTATACAGCGATCGTCATGTCCAGTGAGGTTTATAACTCGTTGTCAGACGCGGCAAAAGCGGCGATGGATGAAACCGCTCAAAAATATATGCAGGAATTCCTGGAGTTGTCTGGCGGCGTACAGGATGAATATAAGCAGAAATTGATCGATGCCGGTGTGCAGGTATCCTCAATTGACAAGACCGAGTTTATCGAGGCGGCAAAGAGCATTCCGGACAAGTTCCCAGATTGGACGCCGGGGGTATACGATGAACTGACGGCTGTACTGGAGGAAGCGCGCGGCAATAAATGACGGCAGTTACAGGGCAGCGCTGTTCAGCCGGCGCTGCCCTTGCCGTATCTGAAAGCGCAACGAAAAGAAACGGGAGGATAATGATTGTATGAAACGGAAAGGAGCAAAGCTGGAGAATGCCGTTAACTGGGTCGCATCGGTCATTGGCGGTGTTTCATTGGTGGGCATGGTGGTTCTGATCTCTTTAAATGTTATCAGCCGTTTTCTGTTTGCCACCTCATTTAACTGGGCAGAAGAAGTGACCTATATGCTGTTCAACTGGGCGGTTTTCTTTGGTGTTGTAGTGGTCTACCGGTATCAGGGTCTGACGGCAATTGACGTATTGGTAAACGCTCTGCCGGAAAAAGCACGCCGTGTGGTATTGCTCCTCAACTATGCGCTGATCACGGCGATCTGCGTCGCGCTTGTTGTCTGGGGCTGGCAGTTTGCGATGTCTGCGTGGACGCGGAAAAGCCCCTCGCTGCATATCCCTTATTTTTTCTTTGATATTCCGATCCCGTTGGCGGCGGTTTGCCTTGCGGGTTATTCGCTGAAATTCCTAGTTCAGACCATTCGGGGGCAGGAAACCGAAGTGGCGGCCCTGGAAGAACGGTCGTAGGAAAGGAGGAACTGTTTTGGAACAACTGTGGACATGGCTGCCGATTGTAATTTTGTTTGTGCTGTTTTTTATGCGCGTACCGGTGGCATTTGCGATGTTGATTGCTACAGCCCTGTATTTTGTTTTCAGCCCAAATGCAATGAACGTTTTACTGATGTGCCAGAAAATGGTGGCAGCAAATTCGTCATTCGTGTTTCTCGCTATCCCGTTTTTCACCTGTGCGGGTGTTATCTTTAACTATTCCGGCATCACACACCGGTTAATGGTGCTTGCGGATATGCTGGTTGGCCATCTGGTTGGCGGGCTGGGGCATGTCAATATCGTGCTTTCCACTCTGATGGGAGGTTTATCTGGGTCGGCAATTGCAGATACGGCAATGGAAAGCAAGATGCTGGTGCCTGAAATGGAACGAATGGGTTATTCAAAGGCCTATTCCTGTGTCGTTACCGCGGCGTCTGCCTGTATTACGCCGATCATTCCTCCAGGTATTGTATTAATTCTGTATTCTACGGCGTCCAATGTGTCGGTTGCAAGCATGTTTTATGCGGGCTACCTGCCGGGCCTTTGCATCATGGCGGCGCTGATGATACTAAATTATGCAATCTCCAAAAAGCGGAATTACCGTCCTTCGCGCACGGAGCGTGTCACACCCCGAGAATTTGGCCGCGCATTGCTGGATGCAGTTTGGGCGCTGATGGTACCGTTCGGCATCGTAATGGGCCTGCGTTTTGGCGCTTTTACACCGACTGAGGCGGGTGCGATCTCCATCCTTTACGCAATCCTGGTTGGTGCGTTTATCTATAAAGAGTTAAAGTTTGCGCATATCAAAGCAATCATCATGGAGTCGCTGACAGCAACGGCCGGTGTCATGTTCATTCTGGCGGGCGCGCAGGCGCTGTCCGCTTACCTGACTTGGGAACGCATCCCTATGATGATCTCTGAGGCGATCATCAATGGTATCCATTCGCCATACCTGTTTTTACTGATTGTCAACATCCTGCTGCTGGCCATTGGATGCTTTTTCGATGGCGGCGCGGCGATGATTCTGCTCGCACCGCTGCTTGTACCGGTCGCACAGTCTATGGGTATCAATCTGATCCATTTCGGTATCGTTATGTGTATCAACCTGACAATTGCGGGTTTTTCCCCACCGTTCGGCAGTCAGATGTTTACAACTTGCGGCATCTGCAATTGCCGCATTGAGGATTACATTCGGGAGTCACTGCCTTATATGGGGGCGTTGGTAGGCGTGCTGCTGGTACTTACCTTTGTTCCGGGAATTGTCATGCTGGTGCCGAACCTGCTGGGCGCTTCATAGCGCGGCAAAGAGGGAATCGATATGAAAAATCAGATAGGACTGCACATGGGATATTGGTGGGGAACCGAAGCATCCGATGATTTAAACCGTATGCTGGAGTTAACCGCGCAGGCAGAACTGGAGATACTGGAAGTGAATCCGGCTTGGTTGCTGCGGATGACGCCGGAAGCGTGTCAGAAGCTGTTGCGTCGTGCCAAGGACTGCGGCGTACGGTTTACGCTGAACGGCGGTCTGGATGCAACAAATGACATTGCTTCCGGCGACGAAACGGTGCGTCGAAAGGGCATTGACTACTGTATCCGGGTGTTGGAACGCATGAGCGAGCTGGAAATGACTCTGTGGTCGGGGGTCAACTACTCCGCCTGGCTGCGGGCGCCGCAGCCAGAGGGGGATGCGCAGGAAGAGAAAGTGCGCGCCTGCGGATATGCGGTCCAAAGTCTGCAGCCGATCCTGCGTGCTGCCGAGCGGGAAGGGATTGATTACTGTTTTGAGGTGGTCAACCGGTTCGAGCAATTTCTGTTCAATACGGCACAGGAGGCAGTGGCGTTCGCCGAGGCGGTGGGAAGCCCGCGCGCCAAGGTACATTTGGATACTTACCATATGAATATCGAGGAGGATAATACCTGTGCCGCGATCTGTTTCGCGGGTGTCAGTGGCCGGCTGGGACATTTCCATGCAGGGGAATCCAACCGGCGTGTGCCGGGTACCGGTGCGACCAATCTGGACTGGAAAGCGATTGGGCGGGCGCTGCGTCAAGCCGGCTATGCTGGTGCGGTTGTGATGGAACCGTTTGTGCTGACTACGGCTTTTAATGCCAAGCGAACCCGCGTATGGCGCGATCTGAGCCGTGGCGCTACGCTGGAGCAGCTGGTATGCGATGCACAGACCGGCGGCCGGTTCCTGCGCGACGTACTGGAAGAATAACGGAAAGGAGCGTTTCATGCAGCAGGAGGATAAGATCAGGGAGCTTCAGATTTTCGCACAACAGATACGCGTAGAAACCATACGCGCACTCGCAACGCTGGGCTTTGGCCATACGGGAGGCACTATGTCGGTTGCAGAGGCATTGGCTGTGCTGTACGGCGGCATCATGAAAATCGATCCCCAGAACCCGGGATGGGAGGAACGCGACTGGTGCGTTATGTCCAAGGGGCATGCGGGGCCGGCAGTATACGCGGCCTTGGGATTGAAAGGTTTTTTCCCTCTGGGGAATATCTACACACTGAATCAGCCACATACGGATTTCCCCTCTCACACAGATCGCCTCAAGACCCCAGGGGTAGACATGACGACCGGCTCTCTCGGGCAGGGTATCTCGGCGGCGGTCGGCATTGCTTACGCGAACCGGCTGGACGGACGGGACAATCATGTGTTTGTCATACTGGGAGATGGCGAGTGTGACGAGGGCCAGGTATGGGAGAGTGCGCAATTCGCGGCGCATTACGGACTGGACCGGCTGATATGTCTGGTGGATAACAATAAAAGACAATTGGATGGTCTGTGCAGCGAAGTAATGAGCCATGGGGAAGGCATCGGTGCAAAATTTCGAGCCTGCGGCTGGGATGTGGGCGAGGTACAGGATGGAAACGATGTAGAGCAGGTGTATGAAGCAGTAGACCGCGCGTACCATAACGTCGGAAAGCCAGCCTGCATTATATTGAATACAGTCAAGGGGAAAGGATTGCCCCTGGCGGAGCAGACTGGCGCGCATTTTTCCAGCTTCTCAGCGGAACAGTGGCATGAGACGCTTGCATTTGCACAGGATGAATTGGAACGTCTGACAGCGCAGGCTTGAAATGGAGGCAGTATGCAGTATCGAATCACGGGAAAACATGAAATAGATGAGCGGATGGGCGGGGACGGATATGCGCAGACGATGGTCGAGCTGATCGCACAGGATTCCTCCGTTGTCCATATCGACTGTGATCTTGCTGGCTGCAGCAAAGCGTCGGAGATCGCAAAGGTTTATCCGGCACAGGTGATTAACGCTGGAATTGCGGAAGCGAATGCAGTCGGCATCGCGGCGGGTTTGTCGGTGGCAGGGAAAATACCATTTGTGCATTCGTTTGGCCCTTTTATTTCGCGACGGGCGTTTGATCAGGCGTTCCTGTCCGCGGCCTATGCGAAGCTGAATGTCAAGCTGATCGGTTCGGACCCCGGTATCTGTGCGGCGTATAATGGCGGTACGCACATGCCGTTTGAGGACTGCGCTCTGTATCTGGCTGTGCCGGATGCAATAGTCCTCGATCCGTCTGATTATGTGATGTTTATTAACTTACTGAAAAAGCTGTATGCGTGGTATGGTGTCAGCTATCTGCGCATGGTGCGCAAAAATTCCGCGCGCATATACGAGGATGGCGCGGATTTTGAGATCGGCAAAGGAGTGCTTCTGCGCGAGGGAAATGACGTAACGATTGTTGCATCGGGACTCTTGGTGGACGAGGCTCTCAAAGCGCAGGAGATTCTGTCAGAACAGGGGATATCGGCGCGTGTGATCGACATGTTTACCTGGAAACCGCTCGACGTAGAGCTGCTGCTCCAGTCGGCTGCGAAAACCGGATGCATTGTAACGGCGGAAAATCATAACTGCACGGTTGGGCTGGGCGCGGCTGTGGCGCGCGTGCTTGCGGAGCATTGTCCGATACCAGTTGAAATGGTCGGCGTACAGGATCGTTTTGGGCAAGTCGGGGCGATCGGGTTTCTGCAGGAGGAATACCGGCTGAACGCCCGGGAGATCGTCAGGAAAGCGGCGCGTGCAGTCGGCAGGAAACGGCAGTAAAAAAGAGTCCCGCTGCTCCCCCATGAAGTGTCCCCAAAAAGTTAGACAATAATTGAAAGGAAAAATTGTTTAAGCAGCCGAAAGGGCTTGTTGTCTGTGAATTGCAGGTGGCAAGCCCTTTAGCTTTGCCTTGATGCGTTGGTTATTGTAGTAGTCCAGATAGGTATTCAGTTCCAGCTTAAAGTGTTTTATGGAATAGAATTCTTGTAGATATAGCAGCTCACTTTTGAGTAAGCCAAAAAAATTTTCCATAACAGCATTGTCCAGGCAGTTGCCTTTGCGGCTCATGCTCTGCCAAATATCCTTCTCACGAAGCATACGCTGATACTGTTTATGCAGGTATTGCCAACCTTGGTCAGAGTGGAGGAGCAGCCCTGTTCCATCCGGAATTGTTTCAAAAGCTCTGTCCAGCATGGTAGTAGCCATACGCAGAACCGGCCGCTGAGAGATGGTATAGCTGACTAAGTAACCATTGTGCAAATCCAGAATTGGCAATAGGTACAGTTTCTGACCAAACAGACGGAACTCCGTCACATCGGTGACTCATTTCTGGTTTGGCTTTTTAGCGCAGAAGTCCCTGTTCAGCAAATTGGGAGCAATTTTACCAACTTCTCCTTTGTAAGAACCGGTATTTCTTGACTCTGACACGGCTAACCAATCCAAGCTGCTTCATGAGCCGCTGTACCGTTTTGTGGTTCAGATGAATCCCTCTATAGCGCAGGGCTGTGGTAATACGGCGGTAACCATACCGTTTTTTGTTTTCGTGATAGATGGCTACGATTTCCGTTTTAGCCACTTCGTATTTGTCTGCACGCTCCATCCGGCTTTCGATGATAGTAGAAAGTCGCGCGGGGAAGCTGGGCGATTGAAAGAAGGATATCCGGAGTGTGTCTTTGCCTCAGTTTTTGAACTACCTGCGTTTTCTGCGCTGGCGTCGCTCGTCCTCCAAAACCAAGGCTTGCAAGTTTTTTAAGTATTCATTCTCCGCACGAAGTCTCTGAACCTCTGTAAGCAGATCCTCTTCTACTTCCTTCGGCAGTTGCTGGGGGCGTCCTTTACTCCCTCGGCCCCGCCGTTCTACTGCAAAGCTTTCCGGTCATTCTGTCAGATAAATTCGCTCCTATTCTTGGATGCGGTGATGATCACTTATCTCAAATCGACGTGCTGTTTCATTGTAACTCGGCTTTTCTTCCAACATTGTTTCTCACAATCTTTTTGAATTCTGGTGTGTATCGTTTGTTTGGTATTCCTTTTGGCATAATAATGCACCCCTCCTGTTATTCAGTATACCATACTGTCTAACAAATGGGGTGCAGTTCAAATGGAACGGGTGCTTTTTTGTCCGCCCTGTGTTATACTGACAGTAAAAGGAATGGAGGTGGCCGGCATCAGGCGGAAGTTTACACAGCAGGAGGTCTGGCAGCATATGCGCGGGCGGATTTACTGCAACCCGTACGACAAAAACCTCTTTGTGCGCCGCAGGATGCCTGGTGCGTGGACGGTCAACCTCGGCAATCCATGGGCGTGGTGTGCCGTGGGCGCGCTGGCGCTGGCGGCCTGCGCCGCGGTCTGGCTGGTGCTGCGGCTGTCTGGCGCGTAACACGCGCCAGCAGGCGGTACAGATGCGCAGTGTTTTGGCATTGCAAAGCCCCGCGCCGCAAGGACCAAACGGCGCACACGACCCACCACCCCGTGCAGCAGGCGCTGCATGCCCCGCAGCGCAGAATAAAGCCCCCGTTCCGATGGAACGGGGGCTTTTCGGTGCAAAGGTCAGCCTTCCAAATCGTTGGACAGTTTACACTTGTCAAACACATAGAACAGCAAACTCATCAGCATGCCGACGATAGCGGCCAGCGTCATGCCGGACAGGGCGACGTTGCCAAGCGACAGCGTTACGCCCGACAGGCCGGTAACAAAAATGACCGAGGTAAGCACCATGTTGCGGTTTTTTCCGTAATCCACATGGTTATCCACCAGGATGCGCAGGCCGGAGGTGCCGATCATGCCGTACAGCAGGAACGAGATGCCGCCGATGACAGGCCCGGGGATGGTCTGGATGAGCGCCGCGAGCGGGCCGACGAACGAGCAGATGATGGAAAGCACGGCCGCGCCGCCGATCACGCGCACCGAGTAGACCTTGGTAATCGCCATTACGCCGATGTTTTCGCCGTAGGTCGTGGTCGGCACCGAGCCGATGAAGCCGGACAGCATGGTCGAGAAGTTATCCGCGAACAGCGAGCGGTGCAGGCCGGGGTCCCGCAGCAGGTCACGCCCGACCACCTTGCTGGTGACGAGCTGATGGCCGATGTGCTCGTTGGCAATGACCAGGATCACCGGCAGGATGATGAGGATAGCTTCCAGGTCGAACTTGGGCGCCTGGAAATTCGGAAGCTGGAATAACGGCTGGTGGAAAGCGGCGATAATGCCGTCCAAGATCACGCGCTCTCCGGCAAAATACTCGGTGACAAGGCCGGCGGCATAGCCGCAGAGGATCGCGATCAGGATCGGGATAACGGACAGGAATTTGCGGAACAGCACGCTGCCCAGCACCGCCACGCCCAGTGTGACGCAGAAGGTAATAACCGAAGCGGTGGTCACGCTGTCCCCCACGATTTCGCCTGTGGAGGCGGCGCTTCCGGCCAGCTCAAGGCCGATCAGTGCGACGACCGGACCCATGGCCGCGGGCGGCAGCACCACGTCGATCCATTTGGTGCCGCATTTGTAAATAACCGCCGCCAGGACGCAGCCGCACAGGCCGACCACCACGAAGCCGCCGAGTGCATAAGGGTAGCCCCATTTTTCGATGACCAACGTCGCCGGAGCGATGAACGCGAACGACGAGCCTAAGTAGGCGGGCGCTTTGCCCTTGGTGATGAAGATGAACAGCAGCGTGCCGATACCGTTCATGAACAGCACGATCGCCGGATTGATGCCGAATAGAAACGGCACCAGCACGGACGCGCCGAACATGGCGAACATATGCTGGATGGACAGCGGCACCAGCAGACGGGGCGGCACCTTGTCCTCTACCTGGATGATTCTGTTTGTCTGCATTTTTCTTTTATCCCCTCTCAGTTCTTTTGCGCCGCGCCGTGCGGCGCTGTATGAAAAACGCGCGGCGGCGTTCCTCAGTCAAACAGGCGCCGGATATCCTCCATGCGCGAGCAGGCCATATTATACCCCATTTCATAGCCCCATTCAAGCTTTTTTACATCCTTTTCAAAGCTCTCAAGCCGTTCGGCGGGCTGGAGCAGCACGGTGTTTTCCGGCTGGGCCGCCGCAAGCCTGCGGCAGAAGCACACGGTTTGGTTGTACCGCCTGGGGCGGGACAGCATGGTTTCGGCCAGTCGGGGGTAGCGATGGCGCAGGGCGCGCACGGCGAGCCGCGTGCCGCGCGTCAGCTCCTTGCGGTAGGCGTCCGGCTGTGTCAGCACGATCAGGTTTTTGCGGTTGCCGTCGCGCAGGCTTTTCAGGATTGGGATTGGGTCGGCCAGGCCGCCGTCGTAATAGGTTTCGCCGCCGATGGATACGGGCGGGAAATAGATCGGGATGGCGCAGGTCGCGCGCAGCATGGTGCTGGGGCGGTCGAGCCGCATCCCGTCCAGATATTCCGCCTGTCCGGTGCGGGCGTTGGTTACGCCGACCAGCGCGCGCCCGCGGTAGGCGTGGAACGTCTCCCAATCGAACGGGATCAGCTCGTTCGGGATGGTGGAAAATACGAAATCCACGCCGAATACCGAATGGTCGCGCAGCAGGTTGCGCGCGCCCAGATAGCGCTTGTCGTTCCGGTACCGGCGCAGGACCTCCAGATTGCGCCCGCGCTGGCGGGACAGGTAGGAAACCGCGTAGGTGATGCCGGCGGAAACGCCGATCACATAGTCGAACAGAAGATCATGGTCCAGCAGCGCGTCCATCACGCCGCAGGAAAAGATGGGGCGGAACGTGCCGCCCTCCAAAACAAGTGCGGGCATTTTCTCAAACCTTTCTCAGATAACAGGGGGCGCGCGGCGCACCCGTCCGGTACGCCGGGGCCTACCGGCGTTTGCGCGTGGGCGGCTTTTTCCGGCCTTTGCCCCCGCGCGCGCCACGCCGCCGCTGGGCGCGGTTCCCGCGCGGCTCGTCCGTGCGCCCCCGCGCGGGGGGAGCGGCAGGCACATCGGCGGTCGGGAGGCTCCCCTCGGCGGGCGCAAAGTCGATCTGGCCGGTCACCTCGCTCGCGGCGAGCAGCCGCACGCGCAGGGGCGTGCCGATCGTAAAGCGCTTGCCGGTATGGCGGCCCTGCAGGGCCATGTGCTGCTCGTCATACTGGTAGTAGTCGCCCGTGAGCAGTTCGATGCGGATCAGCCCCTCGCAGCCGTTTTCCAGCGCGACAAAGATGCCGAACGCCTGCACGCCGGACACCTCCGCATCAAATTCCTCGCCAACGAAAGGCTTCATATACGCCGCGATGAACAGCTTGTCAATATCGCGCTCGCAGTTGTCCGCGGCCTGCTCGCGGGTAGTGGACTGCGCCGCGGCCTCCTCGCACGCGTTCTGGTCGGCAGCGGTGAACGCTTCGCCGGCGAGCGCCTTTTGCAGCATCCGGTGCGCGACAAGGTCGGGATAGCGCCGGATGGGCGAGGTGAAATGCAGGTAGAATTTCGCCTTGAGGCCGTAGTGGCCGATGCACTCGTCCGCATAGCGCGCGCGGGCGAGTGAGCGCAGCAGCAGTGTCGGCAGGATGCGCTGCCTGGGGTCGTTTTTCGCGCCGCGCAGCACGGCCTGGAACTGGAACGTATCCTCCGGCTTGCCGGGGTCGATGCGGTAGCCGAACGGCCGCGCGAACTGCGCGAATACGCGCAGCTTTTCCGGATCCGGATTTTCGTGTACGCGGTACACAGTGGGCTGGCCGCGCTTGCACATGAATTCCGCGACCGCCTCGTTGGCCTGCAGCATGAATTCCTCGATCAGCTTTTCGCTTTCCCCCCGTTCGCGGAAGCAGATGTCCACGGGCTTGCCCGCTTCGTCCACCGTGATCTGCGCCTCGGGAATATCCAGTTCCAAAGCGCCGCGCTCGATGCGGCGCTGATACAGCGCGTGCGCAAGGGCGTTCATCTTCTCCGCAGTGGGGACGAGGAACGCATATTCCTCCCGCAGCGCCGCGTCGCCCGCGAGGATGCGGTTGACCTTGTGATAGGTCATGCGCGCTTGGGAGCGGATAACGGACTTTGCAAAGCGCGCCCGATAGCGCCGTCCGTCCCTGTCCACCTCCAGAAGCGCGGAAAAGGTCAACCGGTCCACGCCCGGGTTGAGGGAACAGATGCCGTGCGACAGCGCGAACGGCAGCATCGGCACGACATGGCCGGGATAATAGACCGAGGTGCCGCGCCGGTACGCTTCCTGGTCGAGCGGACTGCCCGGCGTTACATAGTGCGACACATCCGCGATGTGTACGCCGAGCAGGTAATGCCCGTTTTCGAGCGGCTCGAGCGATACCGCATCATCAAAGTCCTTGGCGTCGTCCCCGTCGATGGTGAAGATCAGCTTGTCCCGCAGGTCGAGCCGCTCTCCGGCGGCGGACAGGTCGACCGTCTGCGGGATGGCGTCCGCCTGCTGCAGCACCTCGTCCGGAAAGGTATCGAACACACCGTTTTCATGCAGGATGGCCGCGATCGAGGCCTCCATCGTCCCGTCCTCGCCCAAATCGGCCTGCACCACGCCCTGCGGCGCGAATTTTTCGTCCCCATAGTAAGAGATCGATACCGCCACGCGGTCGCCGGGCCGCGCGTCGCCCAGGTCGTGCCGGTCGATTGCGATTTCGGGATATTTTTTGGAGGTGGGCTGCACGAAATAGGCGTTTCCGCGCTGCACCAGCGCGCCGGTCAGCTCCCTGTCCGCGCGGCGCAGGACGCGCACGACCGCGGCCTCCCGCCGCCCGCGCCCGTTTTTCCGTTCGGAGAGCTTGACCAGCACCCGATCGCCGTGCCAGGCGCCGCCCGAGGCGTTGGGCGGGATGAACAGGTCGTCTGGACGGGGCTCGCCCTCGGCCACGTCCGGCGTGACGAACGCGAACGCACGCTCGGTGGCGAGGTAGGTGCCGGTGACGCAGCCGTAATGCGCGGAAACGGCGAAGCGGTTTTTCTTGTTTTTCATGACCGCGCCGTCCGCGGTCAGGCGGTCGAGCGCGTCCTTTACCTCCTGCTTGCCGGCTTCCGGCAGGGCGCGGCGCAGTTCGTCCAACCGCATGGGCTGTGTGAGCAGCGAAAGCAGCCTGCTTTCCAGCGCATGATCTTGCATAAATAGCCCTCCTCTTCCTCTTTTTCTTCTGGTATCAGTATACCATCTTTGCTGTCCGAATAAAAGGAAAATTGACGTAAGGCATGGTTTGACGTTCCTCCGGCGGCATGATACACTAAGGATGGGAGAAAATAAGTCCGGAAAGGGAGGAAAAATGATGAAAGCACTTGTTACCGGCGCGTCCTCCGGCATTGGGAGGGAGATCGCGCGCCTGCTTGCCGCGCGCGGGTACGACCTGATCCTGTGCGCGCGGCGCGAGGAGCGCCTGCGGCAGCTCGCCGCCGAGCTGCCCACCGCGTGCCGTGTGATCGCGGCGGATATCGCGGATGAAAAGGAATGCCGCCTGCTGTACGAGGCGGTGCGCGGGGAGGAGCTGGAGGTGGTCGTCAACAACGCGGGCTTCGGCCTGTTCGGTGAATTCGCTTCGACCAGCCTGGAGGAGGAGCTGCGCATGATCGACACGAACATCCGCGCGGTGCATATCCTGACCAAGCTGGCGGTGCGCGATTTTGCCGCGCGCGGGCGCGGGTATGTTCTGAATGTAGCGTCCTCGGCCGGCTTTCTGCCCGGCCCGCTCATGGCGACCTACTATGCGACCAAAAACTACGTCCTGCGGCTGACCGAGGCCATACGGGAAGAGCTGCGCCGCGCGGGCAGTCCGGTCAAGGTCTGCGCGCTCTGCCCGGGGCCGGTGGATACCGAATTCAACAAGGTGGCGGGCGTGCGCTTTTCGCTCGGCGGCCTGAGCGCGCAGCGCGTGGCGCGCGAGGCGGTCGGCGGGCTGTTCGCGGGCAGGGGTGTCATTGTGCCGGGCGCGGCGATGAAAGCCATGACCCTGGCGCGCCACTTTGCGCCCGACTGCCTGCTCGCGCGCGTCACCTATCACTTCCAGCACAGGAAAAACGGCGGATGACCGCGCAGGAGATCAAAAGGACGCTGCAGCGCGAATTTGTGCGCACGCTGCGCCGTCCGTTTGCGGCCGCGGTCCGAGAATACGATATGGTGCGGCCGGGCGACCGGATCGCGGCGTGCATTTCCGGCGGCAAGGACTCGATGCTGCTCGCCCTGCTGCTGCAGGACCTGCAGCGCACGGTGGACTTTGAACTGGTGTTCCTTGCCATGGACCCGGGGTACGCGCCCGCCGGCCGCGCGCGGCTGGAGGAGAACGCCGCGCGCCTTGCCCTTCCGCTTGAGATATTCGACACCAACGTGCTGCGCGTCGCGGGCCGGCACGCGGCGGCGCATCCCTGCTTTCTGTGCGCGAAAATGCGGCGCGGCCACCTGTACGCCGAGGCGCGGAAGCGCGGCTGCAACAAGATCGCGCTCGGCCACCACTATGACGACGCGATCGAAACCGTGCTCATGGGCCTGCTGTACGGCGGTCAGGTGCAGGCCATGCTGCCGCGCGTGCGGGCGAAAAATTACGCGGGGATGGAGTTGATCCGGCCGCTTTGCCTGGTGCGCGAGCGCAGCGTGCAGGCCTGGGCGGATTACTGCGGGCTGACGTTCCTCCCGTGCGACTGTCCGGCGAAAGCGCTCGCAAACGATACCCGCCGCGCGGCGGTCAAAAAGCTGATCGCGTCGCTGGCCGCGGATAACCCGCAGGTCGAGGCGAATATCCTCAACGCGGTCAAAAACGTGGACACCGCGAAGCTGCTCGGCTGGCGGGATGGGGCGGGGCGGCACAGCTTCCTGGACAGGCTTTGAGCCGCCCGCCGGAAAACAAGGAAAACCAATAGGAATACTGGACAGACGTCGGCGGACATGGTATCATAGGAGCAGAAAAAATACGCTTTTTCGGCACACAGTAAAGGAGACTTCTGAACTATGACCATTCGTATCGGTATTTTGGGATATGGCAATCTGGGACGCGGCGTGGAGGCCGCGGTTCGCCAGAATCCGGATATGGAGCTGAAAGCGGTGTTCACCCGCCGCGACCCGCAAGCCCTCCGGATCGCGGACGCGGGCGCAAAGGTGCTGCATGTAGATGCGGCAGAAAGCATGAAGGACGAGATCGACGTGCTGGTGCTTTGCGGCGGCAGCGCGACCGACCTGCCCGAGCAGACCCCCAAATACGCGGCCCTGTTCAACGTGGTCGACAGCTTTGATACCCACGCCCGCATTCCGGAGCATTTCGCCAGCGTGGACGCGGCGGCGAAGAAAGCCGGCAAGGTGGGCGTCATCTCCTGCGGCTGGGACCCGGGCATGTTCTCGCTGAACCGCCTGTACGCCTCCTGCATCCTGCCGGAGGGACAGGACTATACCTTCTGGGGCCGCGGCGTGAGCCAGGGCCATTCGGACGCGGTGCGCCGCATCGCGGGCGTAAGGGACGCGCGCCAGTACACCGTGCCGGTGCCGGCGGCGCTCGAGGCCGTGCGCGCGGGCCGGAACCCCGCGCTGACCACCCGCGAGAAGCATACCCGCGAGGTATATGTCGTCGCGGAGGAGGGGGCGGACCGCGCCCGCATCGAGAGGGAGATCAAGGAGATGCCCAACTACTTCTCGGATTACGACACGACCGTGCATTTCATCGACGCGGACACGCTCGCGCGCGAGCATGCGGGCCTGCCGCACGGCGGCTTTGTCATCCGCAGCGGCGAGACCGGCGCCGGCAACAGGCATATCATTGAATACCGCCTGCAGCTTGACTCCAATCCGGAGTTCACAGGCGCGGTGCTGACCGCCTACGCCCGCGCGGCCTACCGCATGGCGCAGGAGGGCATGAGCGGCGCCAAGACCGTGTTTGATATCGCGCCCGCTTACCTGTCCGCGCGGACGGGCGAGGAGCTGCGCGCGCACATGCTGTAAAAAACAAAAAATAAACCGGTTAAAAAGGATCTGCAGCCCTGCAGCTCCTTTTTGCTTTGCACGCCGGAAAAGAGAAAGGAACGGTGCTCTGTTGAAGCAATCGACCGGCGCCCTGATGCGGCGCTTTGCCCCCTATTTTAAACCCTACGCGGGCGTCCTGCTGCTCGACCTGTTCTGCGCCGCGCTGACGACGCTGTGCGAGATCGGCCTGCCGATGATGATGCGCCGCCTTGCGCAGGTCGGCATGGACGATGTTTCTCAGCTGACGAGCGGGCTGGTGCTGCGCGTGGCGGCGCTGTATATCGTGCTGCGGCTGATCGACGTGGCCGCCTCCTATTTTATGGCGAACATCGGGCATGTCATGGGCGCGCGCATCGAAACCGACATGCGCTCGGCCCTGTTCGGCCACCTGCAGAAGCTGTCGTTCGGCTATTTTGCAAACACCAAGGTCGGCCAGTTGATGGCGCGCATCACGGGCGACCTGTTCGACGTGACCGAGTTTTCGCACCACTGTCCGGAGGAGTTTTTCATCGCGGGGCTGAAGATCGTGGTGTCGTTCGTCATCCTGTGTACGGTCAACGTGCCGCTGACCATTATCATCTTCGCCATTGTGCCGGTCATGGCCATCGTCGCGGGCAAGTTCAATATGGCAATGCGCAGGACGTTTGCGAAAAACCGCCGGCAGGTGGGCGAGGTCAACGCGCAGGTTGAGGACAGCCTGCTGGGGGTGCGCGTGGTCAAGTCGTTTACCGGCGAGGCGCGCGAGATCGAGAAATTCGAGCAGGGCAACCGCGACTGGCTGGAGATCAAAAAGGAGAATTACCGCTGGATGGGCGCGTTCACCGCAACCACCCGCGCGTTTGACGGACTGATGTATATTGCGGTCATCGTGGCGGGCGGCCTGTTCATGGTACACCGCCGCATCGACCCCGCGGACTTTATGGCCTACCTGCTGTATGTGGCGACGCTGCTCGCAACTATCCGCCGCATCGTGGAGTTCGCCGAACAGTTCCAGCGCGGTATGACCGGCATCGAGCGGTTTTTCGAGGTCATGGACGTGGAGCCGGATATTGAGAGTCCGGAAAACGCGGAAAAGCTGCCGCGCGTACAGGGCAATATCCGCTTTGAGGACGTCTGCTTCGCCTATGCGGACGACCCGAATACGCCGGTGCTCGACCATCTGGAGCTGGACATTCGGGCAGGGCAGAGCGTGGCGCTGGTCGGCCCGTCGGGCGGCGGCAAGACCACGATCTGCAACCTGATCCCGCGGTTTTACGATGTGACCGGCGGCCGCGTCACGGTGGACGGGCATGACGTGCGCACGGTTGAGCTGGATTCGCTGCGCGGGCAGATCGGCGTGGTGCAGCAGGATGTGTACCTGTTTTCAGGCACGATCTTTGACAATATCGCCTACGGGCGGCCGGGCGCGACGCGCGAGGAAGTCATCGAGGCGGCCAGGCAGGCGGGCGCGCACGAGTTCATCAGCGCCACGCCGGACGGCTACGATACCTTTGTCGGCGAGCGCGGCGTGCGGCTGTCCGGCGGGCAGAAGCAGCGCATTTCGATCGCGCGCGTGTTCCTCAAGAACCCGCCCATCCTGATCCTGGACGAAGCGACCAGCGCGCTGGATAACGAATCCGAGCGCCTGGTGCAGCAGTCGCTCGAACGGCTGGCCAAGGGGCGCACGGTGCTGACCATTGCGCACCGCCTGTCCACCATCCGCAACGCGGACAAGATCGTTGTGCTGACCGAGGACGGTGTGGCCGAGCAGGGGACGCATGCCGAACTGCTCGCGCGGGGCGGCGCGTACGCGCACCTGTATCAGCTCGCCACAGAAGACTGAAAAAAGAGGAAACCGGCCTCGGTTTCCTCTTTTTCTGTTCCGCAGACGTTTATTCGGTTTTCATATACAGCATGCGCACGGAATTGAGCACGCACAGCATGGCGACGCCGGTGTCGGCAAACACCGCCAGCCACATGGAGGCGATGCCCCTCAGGCCGAGCACCATGACCAGCAGCTTGACCGCCAGCGCAAACACGATGTTTTCCCTGGAGATCAGGTTTGCCCGCCGCGCGATCTTTACCGAGGTCGGGATGGAGGACAGGTCGGCGTTCATGAACACCACGTCCGCGGCTTCGATCGCCGCGTCCGCGCCGCTGCCCATGGCCGCGCCCACGTCCGCGCCCGCCAGCACGGGCGCGTCGTTGATGCCGTCGCCCACGAACATCACCGCGCCGCGCTTTTCGCGGATATCGGTCAGGGCGGAAAGCTTATCCTCCGGCAGCAGGCGCGCGCGTACCTCGTCGATACCGACCGCCTGCGCGACCGCGTCCGCGCTGTCCTGCCCGTCGCCGGTCAGCATCGCAGTCGTCAGGCCCTGCGCTTTCATGCGGGCGACCGCCTGCCGCGCGTCCGGCTTGACCGTGTCCGCGATGTCGATATGGCCGATAAAGCGGCCGTCCATCGCCAGCAGGACCTCGGTGCTGCCCGGCGTGCCGTGGTAGCCGGACAGGCCGACGCCGTGGCGCCGCAGCAGCTTGGCATTGCCGCACAGCACGGGCTTGCCGCACAGGACGGCTTCCACGCCCTCGCCGGCCTGCTCGCGGATGCCTTCCGGCGCGCCGACCGAGATCAGGCTGGGCCGGCCGGCGCTTTCCGCCGTCTCCTTGCACGTCTCATAGGCGGCGAGGATGGATTTTGCGATCGGATGCGTGGACGCGCCCTCGCACGCGGCGGCGAGCCAGAGCAGCTCGTTTTCGTCGATGTCCGCGCCCTCCGCCGGGCATATGCGCTGCACCACAAAGTTGCCCCTGGTGATCGTGCCGGTCTTATCCATGACAACGGCCTTCACATCGTTCAGCGCTTCGAGCGAGGCACCGCCTTTGAACAGGATGCCGCGCCTGGAGCCTGCACCGATGCCCGCAAAATAGGTCAGCGGCACGCTGAGCACCAGCGCGCAGGGGCAGGAAATGACAAGGAAGGTGAGCGCGGTGTACACCCATTTGCCCCAGTCGCCGGTGACCAGGCTGGGTACGATGGCAGTCAGCAGCGCGATGGCAACGACAGCCGGGGTGTACACGCGGGAGAAGCGGGTGATAAAGCGGTCGATTTTGGGCTTGCGCGCGGCCGCGTTTTCCACGCTGTCCAGGATGCGCTGGACCATGCTCTCCGCCAGCACATGGGTGACGCGCAGCTTGATCGCGCCGTCCGTATTGACACAGCCGGAGATCGCGCGGTCGCCGGCCGCGACGCGCACCGGCACCGGCTCGCCGGTCACGGCCGAGGTGTCCAGGCGGCTCTCGCCCTCCATGACCTCTCCGTCCAGCGGCACGCGGTCGCCCGGGCGGACCAGCACGATATCGCCCACCGCGGCGTTCTCCGCAGGGATCGTGCGGACGCTGCCGTCCTCCCCGACGAGGTTGACCGTCTCCGGACGCAGGTCGACCGCGGCCATGATCTGCCGCCGCGAGCGCTCGACCGCGCGGTCTTCAAAGTATTCGCCCACACGGTAGAACAGCATAACGCCGACCGCCTCGTCGAACGAGCCGATCGCCCACGCGCCGACCGTGGCAAGCGCCATGAGGAAATTTTCGTCAAATACGCGGCCCCTGCCGATATTGCGGACCGCGGTCAGCAGCACGCGCCAGCCGAGCAGCAGGTACGCCGCGAGCATGACGAGCACCTTGGGCATGCCGCCGAGCGCCAGCTCGCCGACGAGGAACAGCCCCGCGCCGATCAGGATACCGGCAAGCGGATGGCTGCGGCCGGTGCCGGCCTCCTCCTCCGGCGCGATAACCTGCGTCTCGCTTTCGATGGACTGGCAGATTTCGCGGATGCGGGGCAGCAGAGCGTCGGGGTTTTCGCCGGTCACGCGGAGCTGTTTGGTCTCGTAGACCAGCACGCAGTCGTCCACGCCGTCGAGCTGGCTGATCTGGTGCTGCATCTCGGCGGCGCAGTGCGCGCAGCCGAGGTTTTGCAGGGTGTACACCCGTTTTATGCTGTGCGCGCCCGTGCGATGGCGGTGTTCCTGTCCGTGGCTGTGTTCGTGGTCGTGGCCGCAGGCGCAGCTGTCGTCGTGATGGTGGTGATGCTCGTGGTCGTGGTCGTGGTCGTGGCCGCAGGCGCAGCCGTCGTCGTGATGGTGATGCTCGTGCTCATGGTCGTGGCCGCAGGCGCAGCCGTCGTCGTGATGGTGATGCTCGTGCTCATGGTCGTGGCCGCAGGCGCAGCCGTCCTCGTGATGGTGGTGATGCTCGTGGTCGTGGTCGTGGCCGCAGGCGCAGCCGTCCTCATGATGGTGGTGATGCTCATGTTCATGATCGTGGCCGCAGCCGCACGTTTCCGGATGATGAATGTGTTCGGCTGTATGTTCGTCCGGCACCTGTACGGCAGTGCGCGTTCTTTCGCTCGCCATAATTCCGCCTCCTGAAAATATATATGAATGATTGCTCATATGTTCATGTATTCATATTAGACCGAGAACGGCGATTTGTCAATAGCGGGAAAGAAAAAAGATACACAAAAGAAAACGCCGTCAATTGACGGCGTTTTCTTTTGGCGCGTTGGGGAGCTGTGCCAGCACGATGGCGGCGAACATCAGCACACAGCCGAATATCTCGCGGCCGGACAGCGACTGGCCCAGAATCAGCCAGCCGGCAATGACCGAAATCACGGATTCCAGGCTCATAATAAGTGAAGCGACAGTAGGGTTCATCCCTTTCTGTCCGACGATCTGCAGCGTATAGCCCACGCCGGAGGACAGCGCGCCCGCGTACAGCACGGGCTTCCACGCGGCGAGGAGCGCGCCCAGGCTGGGCTGTTCAAACAGCAGCATGCCGGCGGCCGCGATCGCCGCGCATACAAAAAACTGGATGCACGACATTTTGACCCCATCCGTGCGCGGAGAGAAATAGTCGATCACCAGAATATGAACGGAAAACAAGATCGCGCATACAAAGGTGATCGCGTCCCCGAGGTTGACGCTGAAGCCGTCGGTCAGGCACAGGAAATACAGGCCGGCGACCGCGAGCGCAACCCCGCACCAGACCAGCTTGCCGCATTTGCGGCCGAATAGCAGGCCGATCAGCGGTACGATCAATATGTAGCACGCGGTGAGGAAGCCGGACTTACCGACCGTTGTATACAGCAGGCCGACCTGCTGGAAGATGCTGGCGAAGCACAGCGCCGCGCCGCAGCAGACGCCGCCGAGCAGCAGCGTTTTGCGCGCCCTGCGCCGGTCGGCGGGCGTTTCGCCCGCATGCCCCGGCCCCGAACGGTGCAGCACGGCGACCACCGGCAGCAGCACAATGCCGCCGATCAGGCTGCGCGCGAACAGGAACGTAAACGGGCCGACATAATCCATGCCGACGCTCTGGGCGACAAAGGCGACGCCCCAAATGGTAGCGGTAAGGAATAACAAAAGAGAATTGCGGAGTTTCACAGGATTTCCTCCCAGGGGATTTGATGTAGGGCGGGGGTCACGGGTTCCCCTCGCTTTGCAGGTCGCGCTCCATGGTTTCCTGGATGGCGCGGGCAATAAAGGCGGCCATGCTTTCGCCCTGGCGTTCGGCATGTGCCTGAATGACCTGCTTCTGCCCTTTTTTGACGCGGAACTGGATCTGGTCGTAGGCTTTGGCGTTGTACTTTTCGTTTGCTCTGCGGCGTGCTTCACTGATTGGCATAGTAATCCCTCATAACTGTACTGATATCGGTACAAATTTTTGCGTTATTTTTGTGGAATTTAATAATTGATAATACACTGATTGCAGTGTATTATCAATACAGAGGAAAAGAGGTGAGAAAATGAAAAGTATCCTTGCAGAGATTTTCTATCTGTGGAGCGAGCAGGGTGAAAAGCCCCGCGAAGAGGCGCTCCTGAGCCGTTTTGACCGCCTGCACAGCATGACGGAGGCAGGGGAAAGCGGCGAACGGCTGTGGGATGCGTGCATGGACTATGCCGACCTGTTGGAGCAGCAGGCCTTTGAGATGGGGTTCATCTGGTCGGCAGGCCTGCGGGAAGAGCTGCGTGTTTTCGGCTACCGCCGCGTACAGTGTACGAAAAAAGCCCGGCATCCGGCGCATAGCGCGAACGACGGGCTTCTCTACTGGAGCTGCTGACCGGATTTGAACCGGTGACCTCATCCTTACCAAGGATGCACTCTACCTACTGAGCTACAGCAGCAAAATGGCAGGGGCAGTAGGGATCGAACCCACGGCACTCGGTTTTGGAGACCGATGCTCTACCAGCTGAGCTATACCCCTGTATGGCTCCTCAAGTTGGACTCGAACCAACGACCCTGCGGTTAACAGCCGCATGCTCTACCAACTGAGCTATTGAGGAATGTCCAAAGATGCTGGTACATCTATTACAGTTAGCCTAAATATTATAGCGCGCATTATTTCAGTTTGTCAATAGGTAAATATAAGAAAAACAGGAAATTTATAAATGGCGATCAGGGAGCGGCGGGGGAGGGCGTGGGTTTCCGCTTTGTCGAAAGCGGGGAAACTGCGCCTGCGCGGCGCGGGCGGACAAGAGGGGAGAAACCAACGGTTTCTCCCCTCTTGCCAATCACCCCTTTTCCCTGATGCGCAAGCCGGAGGCCGGAACGGCTGCGCCGTTCCTATTTCTGACCAGGACCGCTCCGAAAAAATACGGGGGCTGTTGCGGGAGCTTTGTTCGCGCGGAGGTTAGAGCGGGATAGCGGGAAAACGGATGCCGCCTGTCCCAAACGGTCTATGCGCGCGTAACAGCGCGCGCGGGAGGGGGAAAGCCGCCGCCACCCCGCCCCCCTGGGGTGGAAGCCGTTGTGCTTACCGTGATACAGCAACTGGGCGGCAGACGGAACGCGCGACCTACTTTGCGCGCGGAGCGCGCCCTTATTTGCGGGAGCAAATGCCGCAAACCGGCGCTGCGGAAACGCCCAAGCCCTGCAGCCGCGAAAAAAGGAAAGCAGGGAATTCAAAAGGGGAGGAAAACCCATGCGGGTTGTCCTCCCCTTTTGCCCCCCGCGCCGGGCGGCGCAGCATCCCCGCGCCGGGCGGCGCAGCATCCCCGCGCCGGGCGGCGCAG
Source organism: Agathobaculum sp. TL06 (assembly GCF_054658635.1). Taxonomy (NCBI): domain Bacteria; kingdom Bacillati; phylum Bacillota; class Clostridia; order Eubacteriales; family Butyricicoccaceae; genus Agathobaculum; species Agathobaculum sp. TL06. The sequence continues at coordinate 29,569 of NZ_BAAGGY010000012.1, read as the reverse complement.
CATCCCCGCGCCGGGCGGCGCAGCATCCCCGCGCCGGGCGGCGCACCGTCCCTGTTGCCGAGGGGGCATTTCCAAACCGGTTATTCCGCCAGCCGGAAAATCTCCAGGATTGCCGGCTTATCCAGCGGCACATAGCTTTTAACCGGCCCGCCGGCAGTCTTGATCGCGTTGTCGGCAAGCGTTTCGTAGTTTTCCGGCTTGATGCCGAGCTGCGCCATATGCACAGGCATGCCGATCTCCTCAAAAAACCGCTTGAGGGTCAGGATGCCGTCGCGCGCGGTGCGTTCCGGATGGGCGAAATCCATTTCCACCCCGAGGACACGGTGCGCAAGCTGCGCGAAACGCGGCACGTCATGCTCCATCACATACAGCGCCCACGCGGGGAACAGCACGGACAGGCCCGCGCCGTGCGCGATTTCATCGCGGAAAGCGGAAAGCTCATGCTCGAGCTTGTGAACGGGGAACAGGCGCAGGCGGCCGCATTCGGTCAGGTTATTGTGCGATATGCTGCCCGCCCACATGAGCGTGGCGCGCGCCTCATAGTCGTTCGGGTCGGCGATGGCGCGCCGGCCCGCGTCGCGCGTTGCGATGAGCAGCCCCTCGGCGATGCGGTCGGTGATGTCGGTCTCGCCGCCAGCGGTCAGATAGCGCTCCAGCGTGTGCATCATGATGTCCACAATGCCGCAGCCGGTCTGGAATTTGGATACCGTGAACGTGTTTTCCGGATTGAGGAAGCTGATGCGGGGGCGGTTGGTCTGGCTGGTGATGCCGCGCTTTTCCTTGAGCTCCTCGTTGGTAAGCACGCAGGAGTTGCTGGTTTCCGAGCCGGAAGCCGAAAGCGTCAGCACCGAGCCGACCGGAAGCGTTTGATCGGGCGCGGTGCCGGTCGCAGCGAACTCCCAGGGGTCGCGGCCTGTGGCGACGCCCATGCCGATGCCCTTGGCGGAATCGAGGACCGAGCCGCCGCCGACTGCCAGGATGAAGTCAATGCCCTCGCGCTTGCACAGCTCGATGCCGCGGCGCACCATCGAGATTTTGGGATTCGGCTCCACGCCGCCCAGCTCGACAAACGACAGGCCCGCTTCAAAAAGGCTGTGCTCCACCCGATCGAGCAGGCCGGAGGAGCGGGCGCTCGACCCGCCGAAATGCACGAGCACGCGGTGCGCGCCGATCTCCTTGAGCTTGGGGCCGATATCCTTTTCGATATCGCGTCCGAAAACGACTTCGGTTGTGGTATGGATGGTGAAATTCAGCATAGTGGGGTTCGCCCGCCCTTCTTATTTAAGATAGTTATATTATACCTGTGCGCTTGCCAAAAGTCAAAAAGTTAGATAGAATAATTACCATATGGGATGAGGACCACGGCGGATGGAGAAAGGCTGAATATGGTTTACGATTATTCGCTCCTGCAATGGATGCTGATATTTTATATTTACTGCTTTCTGGGCTGGTGCTTTGAGTCCACGGTCGTTTCCGTGCAGCAAAGGCGCTTTGTCAACCGCGGCTTTCTCCGCGGGCCGCTGCTGCCGATCTATGGCTTTGGGGCCACGCTGCTGCTGCACGTCTCGCTGCCGCTGTACGACCATCCGGCGGCGCTTTTCGTTGCCAGCATGCTGGCCGCGACTGTGTTCGAGTATATTGTCGGCGCAGCCATGGAAAAACTGTTCAAGGTGAAATACTGGGACTATTCCTCCCATCGATTCCAGTTTCGGGGACGGATCTGCCTGCAGTCGTCCCTGTGCTGGGGGCTTTTGGGGCTGCTTCTCGCGCGGGTCATCCACCCGCCGGTCGAAGTGCTGGCGGTGGGGATGCCGTCCGCGCTGCTGGCGGTGCTGGTGGCGCTGCTGACCGCCGCGTTCGCGGGCGATGCGGCGGTATCCGTCCGCACAGCGCTCGACCTGGCCAGGCTGCTTGAGGAGCTTGACGAGCTGCGCGAGCAGGGCGCGGCGCTGCGGCAGGAGCTGTCGCAGACCGCAATGGTGCGCCTGACCAACCTGTCCTATCGGGTAGACGAGGCGCGCGGCGAATGGTCGGAGAAAATGGACGACGCGCGCGAACAGCTCAGCGAAAGGATGGACGACGCGCGCGAGCAGTGGTCGGAGACCAAGGAGCAGATATTGGAGCGGCTGGACGCGCTTCAGCAGCGCTTCAACGAGCGCGCGGAGGGCCTCAAGCGCACGCGCAAGAGCATGCTGCGCGGCAATCCGAGCGCGCGGTCGGCCCAATATGACGACGTGCTGCAGCGCCTGAAGCGGCGCCTTGATCCGGATAAAAAGGGATAAACTGCACAAAATGCACGAAATGATGCAAAAGCGCCGCCGCTGTGCGTCGGGTTTCGTCAGTTTTTTGCTTGCTAAAATACGCGGTTCAGGTGTATATTAATAGTGCCCCCTGAACCTACCGATTTACTGGCAAATGGGGACATGCAGCAAACGAACCTTTTGCAGAGAAAGGCTGATATAGGATGAAAAGATTTGTTTATGCGGATAATGCGGCAACCACGCCGCTGTCCGAAACCGCGTTCGAGGCGATGAAGCCGTGGCTGACCGAGTATTACGGCAACCCCTCCTCGCTGTACCGTATCGGGCGCGCGGCGAAAGAAGCGCTCAACGAGGCGCGCGCCACGGTCGGCAGGTGCCTGAACGCGGCCATGCCGGTCAATGAAGCGAACGACTATGCGCCGGGCGAGATCATTTTCACCGCCGGCGGCTCGCAGGCGGACAACCTCGCCATCCGCGGCTTTATGCACGGGCCGGGCGCCAAGGGCCGCAAGCATATCATCACCTCCAAAATCGAGCATCACGCGGTGCTGTACACCTGCGAGGCGCTGGAAAAAGAGGGCTTCCGCGTCACATATCTGGATGTGGACAAGCAGGGCCGCGTCGATCTGGAGCAGCTCAAGCGCGAGCTGTGCGAGGATACCGCGCTCGTCACCATCATGGCGGCGAACAACGAGATCGGCACCATCCAGCCCATTCGGGAGATTGCCGAGCTGGCGCACGCGGCGGGCGCAAAGTTCCACACGGACGCGGTGCAGGCGGTCGGCCATATGCCCATCGACGTGCAGGAAATGGGCATCGATATGCTCTCGCTTTCCGCGCACAAGTTCCGCGGTCCGCGCGGCGTGGGCGTGCTGTATGTCAAAAAGGGCGTGGCGCTGGAGCCGTTGGTGTACGGCGGCGGGCAGGAGCGCGGCCTGGTTTCCGGCACGGAGAACACCGCGGGCTGCATCGGCCTTGCGGCGGCCATGAAGGAAGCGGTCGAGGGCCTGGAGGAAAAAATGGGCTATGTCAAAAAGCTCACCGACCGTCTGGTCGAGGGCGTGATGAAAATTCCCTACACGCACTACACGGGCGATCCGGTGAACCGGCTGCCCGGCACGGCTTCGTTCGTGTTCGAGGCCATTGAGGGCGAGGGACTGATCCTGCGCCTGGACCTTGCGGGCGTGTGCGGCTCGACCGGCTCGGCCTGCTCGACCGGCTCGCTCGACCCCTCCCATGTGCTTATGGCCATCGGCCTGCCGCATGAGATCGCGCATGGTTCCCTGCGCCTGACGCTGGGCGAGCAGAACACCGAGGAGGACGTCGATTATATTATCGAGACGGTCACCCAGGTCGTAGGCACGCTGCGCGCCATGAGTCCGGTGTGGGAAAACGGCAGACCCAACCTGACCGCGGCCTCCAACCTGCACGGATAAGCCCGAAAAGACGGAAAACCAAGTGCTTTTGATAGATTTGAGATATAAAGGGAGTCGTAATTATGCAGTACAGTGAAAAGGTGCTCGACCACTTCACCAACCCGCGCAACGTAGGCGAGATCGCGGATGCGAACGGGGTCGGCGAGGTCGGCAACGCCAAGTGCGGCGACATCATGAAGATCTACCTCAAGGTGTCGGACGACGGCGTGATTGAGGACGTCAAGTTCAAGACCTTCGGCTGCGGCGCGGCGATCGCGACCAGCTCGATGGCGACCGAAATGGTCAAGGGCAAGACGCTTGAAGAGGCGCTCAAGCTGACCAACAAGGCGGTCGCGGAGGCGCTGGACGGCCTGCCGCCGGTCAAGATGCACTGTTCGGTGCTGGCGGAGGAGGCGCTTCGCTCGGCCATCGCGGATTATTACAAGCGCATGGGCAAGGATCCGGCCGAGATCCTCGGCTGCGACCTGGATTGCGAAGCATGCCACCACGAGCACGACCACCACGCGCATTAAGCCTCGCGTAAACGCATATAATGAGGGCAGATTGCAAAATCTGCCCTTTTGGCGTGTTTGACATATAGAAAAAAGGCAGGCCGTAGGCCTGCCTTGCGGGGATGGAAGCATTAAAGCGCGTTTTCATGGAAGGAAGCCAGGGCGCTCTGCATTTTGCCGATATTGGCGTCGTATACGTCCGCAAGCCCTGTGATGGTCAGGATGTAGTAGGCGCTGTCGGTTTGGAAATAGCTGACCTGCGCCTTGGCGGTCACGCCGCTCAGTTCGACGGTGTAGGACGCGGATTTGACGTTTTCGATCGCGGGCGCGTCCGGACCGCCGCCGATCGCGACCTCGGCCTCGGCCGCGTCGCCGAAGGTGCTGAGCGTGGTTTGCTGGTGGTATGCGGCCAGCTCGTCCAGGTTGGAAAAGAGCGCGAGCGACTGGTCAAGCGGCAGGGCCTGCACCAGCACGGTGAAGCTCTGGTCGCTGTTGTCCAGCACCAGATGTTCGTCGTTGCCGCCGTCGGTCACGGTCCAGCCGCTTTCGATTTCGGGTACGGACAGCGTGAACCGTCCGCTCGGCGCGTCATAGGGCGTCAGCGCGGCGGCGTTGTCCGCCGTGTCCGCGCCGGCATTGTCTGCCGGCTGGCCGCCGCAGGCGGACAGGGAAACGACCAGCAGGGCGGCGAGGCCCGCTGCGATGCGATGCAAATGCTTCATGAAATACATTTTCTCATTCTCCTTCTTTTTATTGCGGTACTTTCAGTATAACATACAGGGATTCAGATAGAAACAAAAATCGTTCCGCAAGGGTGGCACACGATGACGGAAATTACAAAAAGTATAACGTATCTGCAAGAATACAAAAAGTTAAAAGAAGCCCTGCTTGCCGGAAAAACACCGCTGCTTGCGGTCGGCCTGTCGGCGATCCACAAAGCGCATCTGGCGGCGGCATTGGGTGCGGAGACCGGCCGGCCGGTATTCGTGCTGACCGATGACGACAACGCGGCCAACCGCTTTGCCTCCGACCTGCATGCGTTTTCGGAAAAGCCGGTGACCGTCCTGCCGGCGCGCGACCTCGTCATGGCTGACGTGGCGGGCGTGTCGCGCGGCTATGAGCAGAAGCGGCTGGCGGCGCTGGACGGACTGCCGGAGGCGCGGTTTGCGGTCGCCTCGGTGCAGGCCGCAGCGCTGCGGACGCTGCCGCCCGACGCGCTCGGGAGCGCGTCGGTGACCATCCGCACGGGGCAGGAGGCTCCGCTGGACGGTCTGGCGCAGCAGCTGACCCGCGCGGGCTATGAGCGGTGTACGCAGGTCGAAGGCGCGGGGCAGTTTTCGGTGCGCGGCGGCATTCTGGATGTATTCCCGCCGCAGGCGGAGCACCCATACCGCGTGGAATTCTGGGACGACGAGATCGATTCAATTGCGACATTTGACGTAGGCAGCCAGCGGCGGCTGGACACGGCGGAGGTTCTGCGCTGCCTGCCGTGCATGGAGACGCTGCCCGCGCTGGCCAAGGGCGGCGCGGCGGGGCTGGCAAAGGCCGTGCTGGGCCTGCTCTCCACCCGCCGCAAAAAGCATCCCGACCTGGCGGCCAACCTGGAGCGCGACGCGGAGCGCCTGCGCGAGACCGGAGGCCTGCCCGCGGCGGACAAGTACCTGCCGCTTGTCTATCCGGAGCCGGCGTCCGCGTTCGATTACCTGCCGGAAAACGCGCTCGTGATCATTGAGGACACGCCGCGCCTGCGGGACGCGGCGCGCGATTTCCACGCCCGCATTGCGGACGACGTGACCGTCCTGCTCGAACGCGGCGAGCTGCCGCCCGGGCTGGACGGATATGCGCTCGATTTTGCCGGCCTGTGCCGCGTGCCGCGCACGGTGCTGCGGCTGGACAGCTTCCTGAACAACGTTCCCGAACTGGCGCCGCAGCATCTGGAAAACTTTGTCGCCAACCAGATGAACGCCTACGGCGGCAATCTGGACATGGCGGCGGCGGATATCCGCGCCTATATCCAGCAGGGGCGCGCGGTGGCGGTGGTCTGCGGCAGCGGGCTGCGCTGCCGCAACATGTGCGACGCGCTGACGGGCGCGGGCATCCGCGCGGCGGTCAGCGACCTGCTGCCCAAGGCGGGCCACGTCAGCGTTCTGGAGGGGACGTTGTCCGCGGGCTTCGAATACCCCGACCTCGGGCTGGTCGTGATGACCGAGGGGCAGGTGCTGGCGCGCCGTAAAAAGGCGCCGGTCAAAAAATCCAACCGCGACAGGGTCAAGTCGTTTACCGACCTGACGCCGGGCGATCTGGTGGTGCATGAGCACCACGGCATCGGCCGGTTCGTCGGCATGGAGCGCATGACCGTGGACGGCGCGGAGCGCGATTTTATCAAGATCGCGTTTGCCGGCACGGATTTCCTGTATGTGCCGGCGACCTCGCTCGATCTGATTTCCAAATACATCGGCGGCGGGGAGAACGAGCGCGTGCGCCTGAACAAGCTGGGCGGCGCGGACTGGTCCAAGGCCAAGGCGCGCGCCAAGGCCGCGGCCAAGGAGCTGGCCGAGGGGCTGATCCGGCTCTATGCCGAGCGCGCCAAGGTCCGCGGCTTCGCCTTCCCGCCGGACGACGAATGGCAGCGGGAATTTGAGGACGCGTTTCCCTATGAGGAAACCGAGGACCAGCTCCGCTGCATCGCGGAAATCAAGGAGGATATGCAGTCCGACCGGCCGATGGACCGCCTGCTGTGCGGCGACGTGGGCTTTGGCAAGACCGAGGTCGCGCTGCGCGCGGTGATGAAGTGTGTGCTGGCGGGCAAGCAGGCCGCCATCCTTGTGCCGACAACCGTGCTGGCGCGCCAGCATTACCTGACCGCGCTGCAGCGCTTCCAGGGGCATCCGCTGACGATCGAGCTGCTCACCCGCTACAAGACCGGCTCGGAACAGACGCGGCTGCTGCAAAAGCTGGAGGCCGGCTCGGTGGACGTGGTGATCGGCACGCACAAGCTGTTCAACAAAAGGATCAAATTCAAGGACCTGGGGCTGCTTGTCGTGGACGAGGAGCAGCGCTTCGGCGTTTCCCATAAGGAGACGCTCAAGGAGCTTTCCAAAACCGTGGACGTGCTGACGCTGTCGGCCACGCCCATCCCGCGCACGCTCAACATGGCGCTGTCCGGCATTCGGGATATGTCGTCCATCGAGGAGCCGCCGCTCGACCGCCATCCGGTGCAGACCTATGTTTTGGAGCAAAACGACGGTGTGCTGCTCGACGCGATCCGGCGCGAGCTGGCGCGCGGCGGGCAGGTATACTACTTGCACAACCATGTGGAATCCATCGCGCGGTGCGCGAACCTGCTCCAGCAGCGCCTGCCGGAAGCGCGCATCGGCGTGGTGCATGGAAAAATGACGCAGAAGGAGATCGCTGCCGCCATGAATGCTATGGCGGACGGCGAAACCGATATCCTGGTCTGCACGACCATCATCGAAACCGGCATCGACATCCCGAACGCGAATACGCTGATTATCGAGAACGCGGATAACCTGGGGCTGGCCCAGCTGCACCAGATACGCGGGCGCGTGGGTCGCTCGTCGCGCCACGCCTATGCCTACCTGTGCTACCGGCGCGGCAAGGCGCTTTCCGAGATCGCGCAGAAGCGTCTGTCCGCCATCCGCGAGTACGCGGCGTTCGGCTCGGGCTTCAAGATCGCCATGCGCGACCTGGAGATCCGCGGCGCGGGCAACGTGCTCGGCCCCGAGCAGTCCGGTCATATGATGAGCGTGGGCTACGACCTGTACCTCAAGCTGCTCGAGGAGGCCGTGCAGGAGGAAAAGGGCGAAACGCCCAAGCCGCGCGTGGACTGCGCGGCCGAGCTGCTGCTCTCCGCGAACCTGCCCGCCGCCTATGTGCCGGACGCGGGCCAGCGCGTGGACCTGTACCGCCGCATCGCGCTTATCCGCACGGAGGAGCAGAAGAGCGACATGCTCGACGAGCTGATCGACCGTTTCGGCGAGCCGCCCGCGGAGGCGGTGGCGCTGCTTGATATCGCGCTGCTGCGCAGCCAGGCGAGCGGGCAGGGCATTGCCGAGATCAAACAGCAGGACGGCCGCCTGCTGCTCACCTTTGCGGAAACCGACTTCGCGCGCCTGTCCGTGCTGTGCGGGGACAGCGACTTCAGGGGCCGCCTGTTGCTGAACGCAGGCTCGTCGCCGTACCTGTCGCTGCGGCTGAACCGCGGGGAGGAGCCGCTCGCCATGGCGCAGACGCTGGTGGCGAAATACGCGGCCACCGCATAAAGCGCATGGGCGGCTTGACTTTCGGGCAGTATATGGTATACTGAAATCAAATTCAGATCGCAACGTATGCGACGACGCGGGAAGAGTAACCGCTTTCCGGCGCGCCCAAGAGAGAGGCCCCATCGGCTGCAAGGGTCTTGCGCGCCGCGCGGCGAAGTGCGCCCGCCGAGCATCGGGGTCAAACGCCCCGCGGGAATGCGCCCGTTACCGCGCTTTCGAGTGAAAAACAGGAGTGGAACCGCGTGATTGGTACGCCTCCCGAGGGCTTTGTCCCCCGAGAGGCGTTTTTTTCATCTGTGGGAGGATACCATGAGATTTGTCGCTTTTGCAGGATTGCTTGTGCTGCTTGCGCTCCTGGCCGCGCTGCTTTATATCACGCTGCCGGCTGAACAACGCAGCGGACGCATCGTTGCGCGGCGGCAGCGTGTGGAACGCGAAGATCCGGTGTACGGTTTCCATGGGAGCTTCCTCGGCGTGCTTCGCCCAGTCTTCGAGCTTTGCTTTGAACCGGACGAGGGCGGCGGACCAGTGTGGCTCCCCTGTACGCAGCATGCGTATCACAGCGTTCACGAGGGCGCGGCCTGCTGCCTGGTGATCCGTGGAAGCCTGATCCGCAAGATACTGCCTGACAAGTGAGGCGGCCGACAGACAGAACGGGAACGGTGCGGCGAAACCCGCAGAGGAAAGCGATCGGCGAATATATTTACCAAGAAAACCCAATCGAATGATAAAGGAGATAAAGCCATGAAACTGTTCAACACCCTGACCCGCCAGAAAGAGGAGTTCGTCCCGATTACCCCGGGCGAGGTCAAAATGTATTCCTGCGGCCCGACCGTGTACAACTATTTCCACGTCGGCAACGCGCGCCCGTTCATCGTGTTCGATCTGCTGCGCCGCTACTTTGAATACCGCGGCTATCAGGTGCAGTTCGTGCAGAATTTCACCGATATCGATGACAAGGTGATCAACAAGGCCAACGAGGAAGGCGTGACCTATGACGTGATCGCCGACCGCTATATCAAGGAATACTACACGGACGCGGAGGGCCTCGGCATCGGCAAGGCGACCGTGCATCCCCGCGCGACCGAAACCATGGACGCGATTATCGGCATTGTGCAGAAGCTGCTTGATACCGGCCACGCCTACCTTGCCCCGAACGGCGATGTGTACTTCCGCACCAAATCCGATCCGGATTACGGCAAGCTGTGCCATCAGCCGATGGAGGAGCTGCAGGCGGGCGCGCGCATCTCGGTGGGCGAGCAGAAGGAGGACCCGATGGACTTCGCGGTCTGGAAGGCCGCCAAGCCCGGCGAGCCGGCGTGGGACACGCCGTGGGGCAGCAAGGGACGTCCCGGCTGGCATATCGAGTGCTCGGCCATGGTCAATAAGTACCTCGGCCCGACCATCGACATCCACTCCGGCGGCCTTGACCTCATCTTCCCGCACCACGAGAATGAGATCGCCCAGTCCGAGTGCGCCAACGGCTGCGCGTTCGCGCATTACTGGCTGCACAACGGCTTTTTGACCATCGACAACGAGAAGATGTCCAAATCCAAGGGCAATTTCTTCATGGTGCGCGACGCGGCAAAGGAGTTCGGCTATGAGACTATCCGCATGTTCATGCTGTCCGCACACTACCGCACCCCGCTCAACTACTCGGCCGAGTCGCTCGAGATGAACAAAGCATCCCTCGCCCGCCTGTACGAAGCCCGCAATAATATGGAGTTCCGCATCAGCAAGGCCGAGGGCGACGCAATGACCGCGGAGGAGTCCGCCAAGCTGGAAGCCCTCGCGGCGTACAAGCAGAAATTCATTGACGCGATGGACGACGACCTGAACACCGCGGACGCGCTCTCTGCTGTGTTCGAGCTGACGCGCGAGATCAACGCCTGGATGGGCGCGCACCAGGACGCGACAAAGGCGTTCCTGACCGCGGCGCACAGCCTGTTCATGGAGCTGACCGGCGTGCTCAACCTGGTGCAGAAGCGCGAGGACGCGGCCGCCGATCCGGACGCGGACCGGATCGAGGCGCTGATCGCCCAGCGCGCGGCGGCGAAGAAGGAAAAGAACTTCGCCGAGGCCGACCGTATCCGCGACGAGCTGGCCGCTATGGGCGTGACCATCAAGGATACCCGTCAGGGTACCCAGTGGAGCCGCGCGTGAGAGCGGACGGCGGAAAAATGGGAAAAATGAAAAAGCGGTTCCGACAGGAACCGCTTTTTTTCTGCTTTGGGGGATCGGGCGCGGGGTCAGTCCCCGCCGCCGAACAGATGATGGAGAAATTTTTTCCAACCGGGCGCCGGCGGCGCGGGATTGGCCGCCTGCTGGTGCGCTTCGGAAATCGCCTGCTGCATGAGCAGCGCCTGCGCGCACACCGGATCGGGGACGGCCGGCTTTTTGCAGTACGTCCCGTCCGGCTGCAGGACGCGTGCCTTAACGGTGTCATGCTGCATGGCGTATAAGATGTCATGCAGGCGAGCACGGACCTCCTGGCTGTCGATCGGGCAGGCGATTTCGACGCGGCGCTCGGTATTGCGCGTCATCAGGTCGGCCGAGGAGATATACATTTTTTCATCCGCGCCGCGGCCGAATACAAAGATGCGGGAATGTTCGAGGAAACGGCCGACGATGCTGGTGACCGAAACGTTTTCCGTATGGCCCTTGACGCCGGGCAGCAGGCAGCAGATGCCGCGCACGATCATTTCGACCCGAACGCCCGCGCAGGACGCCTGCCGCAGCTTTTCGATCACATCGATATCGGTCAGGGAGTTGAACTTGAGCAGGATGTAGCCCTCGCCGCCCTTGGCGATCTGCTCGTCCATCAGCGCGAGGATATGGTTCTTGAAGCTGTTGGGCGCGACGAGCAGGCGCTCGTATTTCCCCTCCAGATTGCCCAGCGCCATGTTGTTGAAAAACGCGCCCGCGTCCATGCCGATGTGCTCGTTGGAGGTGATGAGCGACACGTCGGTATACTGCGCGGCGGTTTTTTCGTTGTAATTGCCCGTGCCGACCTGGGTGATATAGCGCAGGCCCGCGCGGTCCTGGCGGGTGATCAGGCAGATTTTGGAGTGGACCTTGTAGTCCTCAAAGCCGTAGATGATCTTGCAGCCGGCCTCCTCCAGCCGTTCGGACCAGTCGATGTTGTTCTGCTCGTCGAAACGGGCGCGCAGCTCGATCAGCACGGTCACATCCTTGCCGTTTTCCGCGGCCGCGCACAGGTATTCGACCAGCTTGGCCTTGCGCGCAAGACGGTAAATCGTGATGCGGATGGAGACGACGTGCGGGTCGCCCGCAGCCTCGCGGATCATCTGCAGGAACGGCTCCATGGTTTCGTAAGGGTAGGAAAGCAGAATGTCCTTTTTGAGCGCCGCTTTGAGCAGGCTTTGGCCGGCGGGCAGCATGCCCGGCTGTTGCGGCGTGAACGGCGGGTCGGAAAGCGCGGCGCGTTGTTTTTCCGGCAGGTGCTCGCCCAGGGTGAACGCATACGCCATTTTGAGCGGCGCCCGACGCGACAGGAAGATCTGCGCGTCGGCCACCTCGAAGCGGGTGCGGAAGTATTCCTTGAAATGGTCGCTGATCGGGCGGTTGAGCTCAACGCGCACCACGGCCATGCGGCGGCGCTGGCGCAGGAGCTTTTCCATCCGTTTGCGGAAGTCCCCCTCCTCTGCGCCGAAGGTTTCGTCGTCCGGATTGATATCCGCGTTGCGGGTGACGCAGAACACGGTTTTTTCCAGCACGTCGTACATCTCGAACACATGGTCCGCGTATTCGAGCAGGATATCCTCGACCGGAACGTACTGCCCGGACTGGCCGGGCAGGAACACCAGCGCAGGCAGCGAGGCGGGTACGGGCAGCAGGCCGAGGCGCTCGTTTTTCTTATGGGCCAGCAGCGCGGCGATGTGCAGCACCTTGCCCTCCAGATGCGGAAAAGGATGGTGCGAATCCACGATCTGCGGCGACAGCACGGGCGCCATCACATTTTTGAAATAGTGCTTGATGTACTTCTGGCCCGCCGCGTCCAGCTCGCTGATGCGCAGCCGGCACAGGCCCTCGCCGCGCAGCCGGCGCTCAACGTCGGAAAACGCGGCGTCCCGCCGCTCGTACAGCGGCTCCACCGCCGTGTAAATGCGGCGGAGCTGCTCGCGGGCGGTCATGCCGGATTTGTTGTCAATGCGGGTTTTATCGACCGCTGCCATGTCGTCCAGGCTGCCGACGCGGATCATAAAAAATTCGTCCAGATTGCTGGTGAATATGGAAAGAAACTTCAGCCGTTCAAGCAGGGGGACGCTCTCATCCTCCGCCTCGGCCAGCACGCGTGCGTTGAACTGCAGCCACGACAGCTCGCGGTTTTGTGTATAACCCTGTTCCCAAATCGCCTGTGTCATGCTGTATCCCTCTTTTCCCCACACAGGGCCGCGGCGGAATGCGCACACGGCTTGCATTATAATATCGTACTATTATTATACCGTATTTCCGCGCCCATACAATGAGTATTTTGTAAAAACCGCGTAAAATAATGCGCGTTTTCCAGCAGCGTAAGACTTGCGGAAAGGGAGAGGATTTGATACACTGGAAAAAAGAGAAAGGAAGACGTGGCATGAGAAACATTTGGCACGACATTAACCCGCGCTACATATCGCCGGGGCGCTTTACGGCTGTGATCGAGATTCCGGCCGGCAGCAAGAAAAAGTATGAGCTGGATAAGGAAACCGGCTTGCTGCGGCTCGACCGCATCCTGTATACCTCCACGCATTATCCGGCCAACTACGGCTTTATCCCGCGCACCTATGCGGACGACGGGGACCCGCTCGACGTACTGGTGCTGTGTACGGAATCGCTCGACCCGCTGGTCGAGGTGGAATGCTATCCGATCGGCGTGATCCGCATGATTGACGACGACGAGATCGACGATAAGATCATCGCGATCCCGTATGAGGACCCGACCTGGAATTTTTATCACGATATCGACCAGCTTCCTCCGCACTATGGCAGCGAGATATCGCACTTTTTTGAGGTGTACAAGGGCCTGGAGCATAAGCATACGGCCACGTCGGACGCGCTCAATCGGGAGACCGCGGTAGAGGTGATCCAAGCCTGCATGGACCGGTACGAGGTGCATTTCTGCGGCCGCCGGCCGGAAAAAGAGGAGCGCTGACAGGGCGGTGTAAAAAAGAGAGGGAACGGGCGTTCCCTCTCTTTTTATTATTACAGCTTGTCGAGCAGCAGCTTGAGCCAGGCGTCGTTCATGGCCGGGGTGTCGCGCAAGGGGAATTCCAGCCCCAGCCGGTCGTATTTTTCCAGGCAGAGCTTGTGGAACGGCAGAAACTCCAGCTTTTCCAGATTGGGATAGCTTTCCGCCTTTGCCTTGACCAGCCGCAGATGCTCCAGGCTGTCCGTCAGGCCGGGGACGACCACATGCCGGATCCAGAGCGGGATGCCCTTCATGGCGGTGAGCTGCAAAAAGCGTTCCACCTGCGTGAGCTCGGCGCGGCAGTATTGGAGATAGTCCGCCTGGGTGAGGAATTTCAGGTCGCACAGCACCAGATCGGTATGGCGCAGCACACGCTCGGCCGCGGCAAGGCTGCCGACGCCGGAGGTGTCGAGCGCGGTATGCACGCCCTGCGCCTGAAGCTTTGCGAAAAATTCCTCCACAAACGGCGCCTGCAGCAGCGGCTCGCCGCCCGATACCGTCACGCCGCCGGAATCGCCCCAGTAAGCGCGGCAGCGCAGCGCCTTTTGAACCAGCGCGTCCGCTTCAACCGTGTCGCCGCCCTCTGCCGCCCAGGTGTCCGGATTGTGGCAGTAGACGCAGCGCAGCGGGCAGCCCTGCAGGAACACGACATATCGTATGCCCGGCCCGTCTACCGCGCCGAGCGATTGGATGGAGTGGATGCGTCCGGTCATCGTTGCACAACCTTTCTGGTGGGATAGAAACGGATAGCCCCGCCGCAAAAGCGGGAAGTACCGGCAAAAGCCGCTGCGGGAAGCCTTTGAATTCAGGCGGAAGTTATACCGCCTCGTGGAAGGTGCGGGAGATGACCTCGCGCTGCTGCTCGCGGCTGAGCTTGTAGAAATTGACCGCATAGCCGGAAACGCGGATGGTCAGGTTGGGGTACTGCTCCGGATGCTCGTAGGCCGCCAGAAGCGTTTCCCGATGGAGGACGTTCACATTGAGATGGTGGGCCTTCTGCGCAAAGTAGCCGGACAGGATGGAGATTAGGTTGCCGATGCGCGTGTCCTCGGTCTTGCCGAGCGCGTCCGGCGTGATCGAAAACGTGTTGGAGATGCCGTCGCGGCAGTATTCATAGCTGAGCTTGGCAACCGAATTGAGCGACGCCAGCGCGCCGGAGGCGTCGCGCCCGCTCATCGGGTTCGCGCCGGGCGCCAGCGGCTCGCCCCTGCGGCGACCGTCCGGCGTGTTGCCGGTCTTTTTGCCATACATCACGTTGGAGGTGATGGTCAAAATGGACAGCGTATGCACCGCGCCGCGATACAGCGGGAACGCGCAGAGGGCTTCGTAGAATTTGCGCACCTGCTCGCACGCGATCTGGTCGGCCCGATCGTCGTCGTTGCCGAAGCGGGGAAAATCGCCCTCGATCTCAAAATCGACGATGACACCGTTTTCCGGATGGCGGATCGGGCGCACCCTGGCATAGCGGATCGCCGAGAGGGAGTCCGCCATGCAGCTCATGCCCGCGATGCCGAACGCCATCAGGCGGCGCACCTCGGTGTCGTGCAGCGCCATCTGGCTTTTCTCATAGGCGTACTTGTCGTGCATATAGTGGATGGTGTTCATGGCCGAAACATAGGTTTTGGCCAGCCACGGGCGGTAAAAATCCATCCGCCTCATAACTTCATTATAATCCAGATATTCGCCCTCGTAAACCGGCATTTCCGGACCGACCTGCTCAAATTTGTTTTCGTCCCGACCGCCGTTGATCGCGAGCAGCATCAGCTTGGCGATATTGGCGCGCGCGCCGAAGAACTGCATGTCCTTGCCCACGCGCATCGCGGAAACACAGCAGGCGATCGCGTAGTCGTCGCCGTAGTAGGGGCGCATCACATCGTCGTTTTCGTACTGCAGCGCGTCCGTATCGATCGACACCCTGGCAATAAACCGCTTCCAGTTTTCGGGCAGCCGCTCGCTCCACAGCACGGTCAGATTGGGCTCGGCTGCGGGGTTGAGGTTATACAGCGTGTTCAGCATGCGGTAGCTGTTTTTCGTGACCATATGGCGGCCGTCCTTACCCACGCCGCCGACCGCCTCGGTGATCCACATCGGGTCGCCGCCGAACAGCTCGTTGTATTCCGGCGTGCGCAGGTGGCGCGCCATGCGCAGGTGCAGCACGAAATCGTCCATGATCTCCTGCGCCTGGGCTTCGGTCAGCACGCCCGCGCGCAGGTCGCGCTCGAAGTAGATATCCAGAAAGGTGGAGGTGCGGCCCAGGCTCATCGCCGCGCCATTCTGCTCCTTGATGCCCGCCAGGTAGGCGAAGTACAGCCATTGAACCGCCTCCCGCGCGTTTTCGGCGGGGCGGGCGATATCAAAGCCGTAGGACGCGGCCATTTTGACCATGTCCTTGAGCGCCTTGATCTGGTCGGACAGCTCTTCCGCGCAGCGGATCTCCTGTTCAGTGGTCGGGACCCCGCCCAGGGCATCCTTGTCCTTCTGCTTTTCCGCGATCAGGCGGTCCACGCCGTACAGCGCGGCGCGGCGGTAGTCCCCGATGATGCGCCCGCGGCCGTAGGCATCCGGCAGGCCGGTCAGCAGGCCGACGTGCCGCGCCTCGCGCACATCCCGCGTATAGGCGGAGAACACGCCGTCGTTATGCGTTTTGTGATGCCGGAATGCCTCCTCAATCCTGGGGGAAACCTCATAGCCGTAGGCCTTGCAGGCGTCGCGCACCATGCGCATGCCGCCGAACGGGTTGCAGGCGCGCTTGAGCGGCTCGTCGGTCTGCAGGCCGACGATGACCTCGTTTTCCCGGTCCAGATAGCCCGGGCCGAATGCGTCGATCGTGATAACGGTTTCGGTATCGATATTCAGCACGCCGCCCTTTTCGCGTTCCGCCGCGAGCAGGGCGTCGAATTTTTCGCGCATCCGCACGGTGCGTTCGGTCGCGGGTGCGAGGAAGGCGCCGTCGCCGTCATAGGGGGTGTAGTTTTTCTGAATAAAGTCGCGGACGTTGATCTCCTTCTGCCAATCGCCGCCGGTGAAGTTGTGCCATGCGTTCATTGATCGCTTCTCCTTTTCCTGGTCCGGCTGCCCTTTTCTGCATGCAAAAAAGGGCAGCATCGCTTGTTGCTTGCGACACTGCCCAGACGGTCGGCATTTATTGCGGAACCCCTGCTTCCCGGTGGTTTGCGCTCCACCTTGCCCGTCAGTTGCAGGGAATCTGTCATGGCTTTAGGATATCATAGCGGGCAGGGAAAGGCAACTGCCGAAACTGACAAAATTTCTGTGAAAAAAACAGCATAGTCTGCCCGCCCCGTCAAAAAGCGGACAAATGCAAAACTGTGTAAAACCTTGGGTAAGCTCTTCACAAGCGGGGGAAAATAGCGTATGATAAGGATATAAAAACGAATGGGAGGAAGAACTGCCATGAGAATCGGAATGCTGACAAGCGGCGGCGACTGCCAGGGCTTGAACGCCGCGCTGCGCGGCGTGGCGAAGACGCTGTATAACGAATTTGGGGACAAGCTGACCCTGTACGGGATTCGGGACGGCTACCGCGGGCTGATCGAGGGGGATTACCATGCGATGAAGGAATCCGATTTTTCGGATATCCTGACGGTGGGCGGCACCATTCTCGGCACCTCGCGCCAGCCGTTCAAATCCATGCTCAAGGCGGAGGAGAACGAGGAGACCAAGCTCGAGAAAATGCTCAAAACCATTAAGGAGGCCAAGTTCGACTGCCTGGTGATCCTGGGCGGCAACGGCACGCACAAGACCGCGAATCTGCTGTCCGAGCATGGTGTTCATGTGGTGACGCTGCCCAAAACGATCGATAACGACCTGTGGGGGACGGAGATGACGTTCGGCTTCCAGTCCGCGGTCGATATCGCGACAACGGTTATCGATTCCATCCACTCGACCGCGTTCTCGCATTCGCGTGTGTTCATTGTGGAGGTCATGGGGCATAAGGCGGGCTGGCTGACGCTGTACGCGGGCATCGCGTCCGGCGCAGATGTAATCATTATTCCGGAAATCCCGTACAGCGCCAAGGCGATTGCCAAGGCCATCCAGAAGCGCGAAAAAAGCGGCAAACGCTTCTCCATCCTCGCGGTCGCCGAGGGCGCGATCAGCCAGGAGGAGGCGAAAATGAGCAAAAAGGAGTTCAAGGCTGCGCGGGAAGCCATGCCGTATCCCTCGATCTCCTACCGGATCGCGGAGGAACTGAAGGAGTTGACCGGCCAGGAAATCCGCGTGACCATCCCCGGCCATTACCAGCGCGGCGGCGCGCCCTGTCCGGCGGACCGCCTGCTGACCAGCCGCCTGGGCGTGGCGGCGGCCCAGATGATCCGCGACGGGAAGTTCGGCAACATGGTCGCGGTGCAGGACGATAAGATCGTCCCCGTGCCGCTGTCCGAAGTGGCGGGCAAGCTCAAGACCGTCCCGCCGGACAGCGATATCGTGCAGGCGGCGCGCGATCTGGGGCTGTCCATGGGGGACTGACCCGAAATGGATGAAAAAGCACCGGAGCTATGCTCCGGTGCTTTTTTGCCGAAAACGGATAAAACAAAAGCGTCCGGACATGCTAACAGGGCGGCGCGGCGGAAAATATCCGTTTTTGGGCAGAGTTCATAAGCTCCCGCGCGGTAAAACAGGGCCAATGCCGGAATTTTTCCAGAATGATAAGGATATCCCCGTCTAAACTTGACAAACTATTAAATGAGATATATAATCAAAAATAAGTTAGCTAATGCTAACTAAAAAATAAAAAAGGAGTTTTGTTTATGTCTTTGATTCATAAGGAAATCAGCGATTTTTCCGTGCAGTCCTATCAGAATAATGCGTTTCATACCGTGACCAAAAAGGATATCCTTGGCAAGTGGAGTGTGTTTTTCTTCTACCCCGCGGATTTCACCTTTGTGTGTCCGACCGAGCTGGAGGACCTGGCCAACAAGTACGCGGAGTTCAAGGCCGTCGGATGCGAGATCTACGCGGTGTCCTGTGACACGCATTTTGTCCACAAGGCATGGCACGACACCTCCGACCGTATCAAGAAGATCGAATACCCGATGCTGGCAGACCCGACGCACGCGCTGGCAAAGGACTTTGAGGTGTATATCAAGAAGGACGGCCTGGCGGAGCGCGGCAGCTTTATCGTCAATCCGGAGGGCCGGATCGTTGCTTACGAGGTAACGGCGGGGAATGTGGGCCGCAACGCGGACGAGCTGTTCCGCCGCGTACAGGCGAGCCAGTTTGTTGCCGAGCATGGCGACGAGGTGTGTCCGGCCAAGTGGCAGCCGGGCGCGGAAACGCTCAAGCCCAGCCTGGACCTGGTCGGCCAGTTGTAAGGGCGGCGCGGAAAACGCGGGAGAGCATAAGATGAATCAGGATGTTTTGTACGACGCCGTTGTTGTCGGCGGCGGTCCGGCCGGATTGACGGCGGCATTATATCTGGCGCGTGCGCGTTATCGCGTACTGGTTGTGGAGAAAGCGCAGTTCGGCGGGCAGATCACGATTACGGCCGAGGTGGTCAACTATCCCGGGGTGGAGCGCGCCAGCGGCGCGGACCTGACCGAAACAATGCGCAAGCAGGCGCAGCGCTTCGGCGCGGAATTCCTGCTGGCCGAGGTAACGGAGCTTGAACTGGACGGGGATATCAAAACGGTCCGCACCAGTCGGGGCGACCTGCGGTGCTTCTGTGTCCTGCTGGCGACCGGTGCGCACCCGCGGATGGTCGGTTTTCAGGGCGAGGAGGCGTTTCGTGGGCATGGCGTGGCGTACTGCGCCACCTGCGACGGCGAGTTTTTCACCGGCAAGGATGTTTTTGTGGTCGGCGGCGGCTTCGCGGCCGCGGAGGAGGGTGTGTTCCTGACCAAGTATGCCAGGCATGTCACCATCCTGATACGGGGCGACGATTTCAAGTGCGCGCCGTCTGCGGCGGCTGCGGCGCGCAGCCACGAGAAGATCACCGTACGGACGCATACCCAGGTGGAGGAGGTGTCGGGCGATACGGCGCTGCGTTACCTGCGCTACCGCAACAGCCAGACCGGCGAGGTCACCGAGTACCGCCCGCCCGAGGGGGATACGTTCGGCGTGTTTGTGTTTGCGGGCTACCAGCCGGATACCGCGCTGCTGCAAGGCAAGGCGGAGCTGAACGCACAGGGCTATGTTGTGACCGATGCGTGCCAGCGCACCACGCTTCCCGGGGTGTATGCGGCGGGCGATGTCTGCGTGAAAAGCCTGCGTCAGGTTGTGACCGCGGTCGGTGACGGTGCGCTCGCGGCGACCGAGATGGAGCGCTGCGCGGCCGAGCTGCAGCGAAAAACAGGGCTGATCCCGCAAAAGCCGCAGATGGAGCCGGAACCGCTCGCACAGGCAGCGCAGGCGGCGGAGGGCGGCCTGTTCTCCGCTGATATGCTGGCGCAGCTTCATACGGTGTTTGACAAGATGGCGTCCCCGCTGCGGCTGTGTCTGTATTTGGACGACCGTCCGGTTTCGGCGGAACTGAAAGCCTATATGGAGGAACTGGCCGGACTGACCGATAAGCTGTCGGTCGAAGTGGTACAGTCCGAAGCGGCGGACCGGCCGTTTGTCCGCATCTGCCGTGCGGACGGCGCGCCGACCGGCCTTGCGTTCCACGGCGTGCCGGGCGGGCATGAGTTTACCTCGTTCGTTCTGGGGCTGTACAACGCGGCAGGGCCGGGGCAGGCCATCGAGCCTGCGGTAAAGGCGGCGGTGGAAGCGCTGGACAAGCCGGTCGAGCTGAAGATACTGGTTTCCCTGTCCTGCACGATGTGTCCGGAGTTGGTCACGGCGGCGCAGCGCATTGCAGCGGAAAGTCCGCTGGTTTCCGCGGAGGTATATGACCTGAACCATTTCCCCACGCTGCGGGAGCAATACCATGTAATGAGCGTACCGTGTCTGGTCGTCAATGACGGCAAGGTTTCATTCGGCAAAAAGAACATGGCGCAGGTGATGGACCTGATACGGAACGAACAAAAAGGATAAACAAAGCGCCGGAACGGCTGTAGGGCCGCTTCGGCGCTGTTTTATGCGGCTGGTCTGGATTCAGCAAAGGGAATCCAGCACCGCGTCGAGAAAATGACAGGGTGATAGCTGATGCTTAGTGAACCTGTCCGCAAGGCCGCGGACAAAAGCCTCGTCGCAAGAAACGTCGGGGATAAAAGCAAGCTGCGGGGCGCCCTGTTCCGGCGCGCAGCAGCGCAGGCCGAAAGAGACATAGCGTGTTCCGGCCTCCGCGGAAAAGAGCGTTTCTCTAACAGGATAATACTGAAGCTGTGGCATTGAGACCGACCTCCTGGGTAAATGACGTGACATCAATTTCGAGTAGGATGATCAGCCGGAGCATAACAGGCGTACTGGGAAGATGCGTCCCTTTTTCAATATGCTGGTACCAGCGTACCGAGATCGAGGCCGCCTCCGCGACCTGTTGCTGCGTCCAGCCGTGCTGGGTGCGCGCTTTGAAGAGTTCGCGAGAAATTGTAGAATTTAGAGACATGGTTTATTACCTCCTTCTTTAGAGGAAACATAAACCACGAAAAATGAAACAGAAACGAACTCATGGTTCAGGTTGTGGAAAATGACGAATATTTCCTGTTAATCCAATGATTAGCGGAATAATAACAGAAAATTGTGTCGAAAATCCTGAATGAAAGCGCGATATTTGTCGATTGAATTTCTATGCGGTTGCAGGAAAAATATACAAATTTTTTTGAAATCATACAATATATGGAAAAAGAAAGGCTTGCGCGGAGGCAAGCCTTTCAGGATGGGTGGAGGATGTTTTTTTATTTTTATATTTTAGTATTCCTTAATTAATGAAGTTGCGGTAGGGGACTCAACGTAGTTCCCATTTGAATCAGTTACATAAGCAGTTATCTTAGTTGTATATGTTCCGTGGTCAACCCAGTAAGTCTCACTTTCATTGACTCCCAAAACACCGGAACCTGTATGGACCCAAGATTTAATAGAGGTCCAAGAATTATTTTCCATTTTTAAAAGTTCAATTGTAAGACGTACATTATAGCCAGGGCGAACACTTACAGTTCCAGTACATGTTGCCTGCCCATATGAGGAAATATTAAGCTTTGCAGACATATTCATAACTTGTTCGTACATTAATTCAATATCGCCATCGTCTTTAGTGGATACATTTGCGGCCATTGCAATATTTAAATTTAAAACAAAACAAAAGACTGCAAAAATAGACAATATTCTTTTTTTCATTTTACCCTCCTGATTTATCCTCCAATTAATAAATACAGGAAAGTAAAAATTGCACCAATTAATTTTGCTCTATTCCTTCTGCCATTTTAATTAGTTCATTTTTATCTATACTTGATTGCAATAAGAAAGTAGAGGCGGTAGATACATCTGACCATACAAGACTATATAAACCATCCTTTTCAGAAAGTTCTCCAGCCATTCCATTAATATCGACAACAGAGATGTTTTGAGCATCTTCTGTATCTGCAAGTAATACTTGTCCAGCTTCAGCTATATTAAGCAGTATGTATTCGTCTTCATTATGAATATTAACAAAATATGCCCTGATAGTATCATCGTTGTATTCATAAAGATGTTCGCTAAAACCGTTAGGCAAATAGCTAAAGACATAACTTCTATTAGAAAAATCTTGAGCTTTATATTCTGTAGAGAATGAACCATTCGTATTAAAGAAATTAAAAAATTTCGACCTCGCTCCAGCGTTCGCCAAGGTGGCTAAAAACAGCGCGATCAGCACCGCCGCCACCGGAATAAGCCGCTTTGCAATACGGCGCCGCTTCGGGGGCGCGGACTTTTGGGCAGCCTGCGCCAGCTTGTTCTTCAACTGCTGAATCTGCGCCTCGGTCGGCTGCTTGGGTACGCTGTCCGGCAGGTTTTTCTCTTCTTCGAGCAGTTCTTCCCCGTACTGCTCCATATATTTTTGCATCATCAGGCGCAGATAAGCCTCCTCCAGATGGTTTTGGAGTTCCGCTTCCTTGTCTGTCCCTTTATGTTCAAAAGAGTCGTTACTCATCTTCGAGCTCCTTTTCCAGTTCCTTTTTCAAAGCCCGTCGCGCTCTGGTCAGAGCGCTTCTGATAGACGCCGGCTTGAGCCCGACCAAATCCGCAATCGCGGCGTCGGGCAAGTCCGCAAAGTATTTGTCGAGCAGCAGCTCGCGGTCACGGTCGCTCAAGCGCTCCAACGCGCGCCGGAATGCTTCAGTGGTTGCCTTTTTATCAAACAGCAGCGCCGGATCGATCGACCGGTCCGCCAGATCGGTTTCAATTTCATCCGTTATCTTGTAACGGATCCGGTTGGCATACACCCGCCGCGCACGGTTAAGGAGTGATTTGGTTATATAGGCGATCTGCTTGGACTCAGGAAGTGTTTTCAGCAGTTCGGTCTTGGAAAGCATCGCCACAAAGG
Organism: Agathobaculum sp. TL06; assembly: GCF_054658635.1. NCBI lineage: Bacteria > Bacillati > Bacillota > Clostridia > Eubacteriales > Butyricicoccaceae > Agathobaculum > Agathobaculum sp. TL06. The sequence goes on along the minus strand of NZ_BAAGGY010000012.1, from coordinate 6,492 downwards.
TGTCCTGAATGATGTCGTTTACATCACCGATGCCGGAAAACGAACTCAGCTTGCTCACCCATAGACCATAGTGGTCCGCATAGAGATGGATGAGCAGAGCTTGTGATGCGGGGTCATTTTCTTCGGTTTTGGAGAAAAGAGAAGATATCATGTCAGCATACTCATTTCTGTGGGATGATGGGGGGATCGGAAAACGGCAGCGCCGGAAGACCGGCTATACTTTTGGGGGTAAGCTCCTGTATGCGCTGAGCAAAGTGCAGGATCAGTTGGATATCGGTATCGCTGAGTTCTTTCAGTGCGTTGACCGTTTCGTTGAACAGCAGCGTGGACGCCGGATCGGTATCGAAAAACTGAGCGGGCGTGATACCGAAATAGTCGCATATATTGAGCAGCTGCTTGATGGAAGGCTGCGATTTACCCGAAGTGATCCCCTGAATATAGCTTTTGCTCAAGCCTAACTCCAAAGAGAGCTGGTATTCGGATATATCCTTCTCAAGCCGAAGCTGCGTGATGCGCTGGCCAATAAAATGAGAGTACATGGAGAATCACCTCTTGCATTGATGATACAACATAGATTCCCCAAAGACTCCGATTGTAGAAGTCGTTTAACGGAAATAAGCCAACAATAAGCGGTAATTTAATGATGTGACTTGTAAGAAACGGAACTTTTATACAAATCACAGCGGTAGTTCTGGGAATATAAGGAATTTTCGCTGAAACAACAAAAAAATAAAATGAAGAAACTGTATATAATAGTATTATTCTGGTAAATTAAATGGTTATTTCATGCTTTTTCGTCCAATTATACCATATTTTTCATAGGTAATCAATAAATGGAATTTCACATCCGGCACGCGCGGGACAATACGGTAAAGCGCGGCCGGCGCAAAAGAAAAACAGGCCGCGGCGGCGGCCTGTTTTTTTACCGCGCGGGGGAGGCCAGAAATGCCTGCAGCGCGCGGGGGGCGCATACATCGATCTGCTTGTAATGCAGCGCGAGCCAATGCTTTCGCTCGAAAAACCGCAGCACGCGGGTGGCGGTCACACGGTTAATGCCTGCCAGGTCGGCGATGTTCTGGTGGGTGTAAGGGATGGAAAAGCCACCGTCCGCGGTTTGCCCGAAATGCTGCCCCAGCCCCAGCAGGATGCAGGCCACGCGGCGGTCTGCGGTGTGGAAGGCCAGGCTCGCAATTTTTACCGAGAGCGGGAAAATGGAATTGCATAGCAGCCCGCACAGGGCTTCAATCAGCGCGGGGGAGCGCAGCAGATGCGGCAGGATGTCCTCAAGGCGCAACAGGTATAGACGGGCCGGCGTGCTCACCATGATTGAAGTCGGGCGAGGCAGGTGATTGAAATAGGAGGCGCCGCCGAACAGCATGCCGGGGGAGAACACCTCGATTACGACCTGCTTCCCCTCCTCGGAGATGACATAGCTCTGCAGCTCGCCGCTCTCCACCAGATAGAAGCCGGTGGGCGCGTCCCCCTGCAGATGCAGGATATCCCCCTGGCGCAGCGTCTTCGGGATGCCCGCGGCGCGGGCCAAAGCGGAAAGCGTATCAAAATGAGTGGACGGAACCTGCGGCAAAGCCATAAGGGATACCTCCTTTTTATAATAGTATAGCATGGACGTCCGGCGGTTGGGAGGGAAAATTCCGGAATTGTAGCAGGGGCTACAAACTATTGCGCCGTGCCGCGCTATGCTGAATACAGTAAGGGTAGCGGCCGCTGCAGCACAACAAAAGAAAAGGAGAGTTGTCATATGTCTTATGAGGTCATTCAACAGGAACAGTTCACCGTCGCGGAAATGGCCGCGCTAATCGACCATTCGCTTCTGGTGCCGTATGCCTCCCGCAGTGATCTGGACCGGTTTATCGCAGATGTGTTCAAGTATGGCTTTCGGGTCGCCTGCCTGAACAACTGCAACACCGAATACGCGGCGGAACGCTTCGCGGGAACGGGGGTGAAGGTCGCAACGGTCGCGTCGTTCCCGTTCGGCACACTGACGCCGGAGGACAAGGCCAGGGAAATCGAAAATTCGATCGCCCGCGGCGCGGGGCTGGTGGATGTGGTAATGAATATCGGCGCGGCAAAGTCGGGCGACTGGGACCTGCTGTACCGTGATATGGCGGCCTGCGCGGAAGCGGCGCATAAGCACGGTATTGAGGTCAAGGTGATTCTGGAATGCTGCTACCTGACGCGCGAGGAAATTGTTAAAAGCTGTCAGATTGCGAAAAAGGCAGGAATGGATTACGTCAAGACCAGCACGGGCTTCGGTTCGGGCGCGGCAGTGCTGGGCGACGTCAAGCTGATGAAGGACACGGTCGGGACGGATATGGGCGTCAAGGCCGCGGGGCCGATCGGTGATTTTGTCACCGCGGTTGCGTTCCTGCATGCGGGCGCGCAGCGCCTGGGCAGCCGCCGGGGTGTGGAGATCCTGCAGGGCTGTACGGACTGGGACCGGTACGCCGGAGACTGAATGGGGGGAGCGCAATGGCATTGCAGCGAAGCTTTATCCGCTTTCCGACGATCGTGGAATTCGGCGCAGGTACACTGGAAAAGCTGGGCGGCATCGCCCGGCAATACGGCCGGCGCGCGTATTGCGTGATCGACCCGTTTTTCAAGGAACATCCCGCTGGGGAGCGGGCGCTCAGCCTGCTGCGGGAGGCAGGGGTGGAAACCGTTGTGACCTATGCGGTGGCGACCAACCCCAGTGCGGAGGACATCGACCCCAAGGCCGCGGCGTGTGTAGAAAACCGTTGTGACCTGGTGGTGGCGCTGGGCGGCGGCGGCAGCATCGACATCGGCAAGGCGGTCGCTGCGGTGGCGACCAACGGCCGCTCGAGCTGGGATTACGCGGCGCTGGAAACCAGGCCGTATGAGGAGATCACCATTCCGCCGTTGCCCCTGATCGCGGTGCCGACAACAGCGGGTACCGGCGCGGAAGCGACGATCTATTCGGTTGTCACCAATCACGAGCTGCGTCGGAAATGCTCGATCCGCAGCTTTTACCTGTATCCGACCGTGGCGCTCATCGATCCGGCGCTGACGCTGGACGCGCCGCCCATGCTGACCGCGATGACCGGCATTGATACGTTCGCCCATGCATATGAGTCCTATACCAATAAAAAGGCAACCAAGTTTTCCGAGATGATTGCGCTGGAGAGCATGCGGCTGTTCGCGGAAAATATCCTGACCTGCTGTACGGACGGGCGGGATATCGAGGCGCGCAGCAATATGGCCTTTGCCAGCATGCTGGGCGGCCTGGCGATCGCACACTGTCCCTGTACGATCGGGCATGTGCTGGGGCAATGCCTGTCCGGCTACACCAACGCGCCGCATGGCGCGAGCCTGGCGGTGTGTACGGCGCAGATCATCCGCTGGACGCTGCCGGCGGGCAGGGAAAAGCTTGCCCGCATCGCGCGTTTGTTCGACCATTCGCTGTCCGGCAAAACGGAGGAGCAGGCGGCCGCTGCCCTGCCGGATATTCTGGACAGCCTGTTCGAGCGCATCCTCGGCGCGCGTGTGACCATGCAGACGTATGGCCTGCAGCCGGCGCAGGAGAAGGAATTCGCGGATTTTATTTTTGAAAATTATCAGGGGGATATGTCCAACTACGTCCGGATACCGACGCGGGAGGACGTGCATGCATTGGTGCATGCCTGCATGTAAAGCGGACTCGTTTCGTTCACAGACGCCCAAGCGCCTGCAGCATTGCTGCAGGCGCTTGGCGTTTCTTTGGCAGAAAAGGCGGGTAATACAGTCGGATCAAGGAAAATAAGCAGCCATGTGTAAATCTGCCCGCAAGGCGGCACTGATGTGATAGCCTTCATTTGAAAAAATAGTATATTATGAATGCACGGCAAGGAAAATACGCCGAAAGAAAGTAGAAAAAGATAAAACTGGGAACAACTCCCACAGGAGTAAGGAGGCAGCTATGAAAGCAGCAAGATGGTATGCAGCAAGGGATATCAGGGTGGAAGATATTGAAAAGCCGAAAGCCGGTCCAGGAGAAGTCGTAATACAGGTCAAGCGCTGCGGGATATGTGGGACAGATATCCATGACTATATGTCAGGACCACACAGTATCCCTGTGGATAAGCCTGATCCGCTGACCGGTGCGACTGCACCCGTCACGATGGGGCATGAGCTGTGCGGCGTCGTAACCGAACTGGGAGAAGGTGTTACGGGATGGAAGTCAGGCGATCGTGTGGTTATCGCTCCGCTGCAAAACTGTGGTAAATGTTATTTTTGCCAGCGTGGTTTACACCATCTTTGTGTAGTGCAGGCAGGTCTTGGTCTGCAGACAAAGGAGGGTGGATTTGCGGAGTACTGCAAAGTAAAGGATTATCAACTGCGGAAAATGCCTGACCACATGACCTACGAACAGGGCGCTATGGTGGAGCCAACCTGCCTTGCCATGTATGGTATACGGCGGTCCCATCTGCAGCCGGGTGATACCGTACTGATCACGGGCGGCGGGCCGATCGCGGCGCTCAATATGATGTGCGCTTTTGTTGCAGGAGCGGCAAAGGTTTATATGACGGAAAAGCACCCTGCCCGTATCCAGAAATTATTGGAGCTGGGGGCAAGCGAAGTATTTAACGTGACAGAGGTGAATGTACTCGATGAGGTCATGAGGCGCACAGACGGCTTGGGTGTGGATATTGCCATTGAATGCACGGGCAGCGAGAGCGGGATTAACCTTTGCTTTGATGCGATGCGCAAGCAGGGATGCTATGTGCAGAGTGGATTGAGCTTGGGAGAGGTCAAGGTGCGTCCTTGGCAGTGGGCGCTTAAGGATATCAACATGATAGGTTTGTGGTGCTGCAATCCGTATGATTATGACAATATCATTAAGCTTGTGGCAGATAAGCGTATTGATGTTACTAAGCTGATTACAAAACATATCGCATTGGAGGACGTAGTTGCCGAGGGATTTGAGTGCCTGGCGAGAAATAAAGAAAAAAAGGAAATGAAGATACAGGTCATTTGCAATGAGGATTAACGGAAATACACAACAGTAGGAACAGACTGGATGAGGTGAAAATGATGAAATGCAAACAGGCGTTTATGTATGGCCCATTTGATCTTCGAATCGAGGAGGTGGAGCTGCCGGAACTGAAACCGGATCAAATTTTGATTCAGATTGGTGCCTGCGGAATTTGTGGCTCAGATGTTGAGTGCTTTGAAGGAAAATCGGCGGAAGGCCGCTACGATCTCGCGCCATATACCCCCGGACACGAATGGGCGGGCAAAGCGGTTGCGGTCGGCAGTAAAGTGACCTCGGTAAAGGTTGGAGATAAGGTCGTAGGAGACTGCGTATTGCCATGCAATAACTGTGCGAACTGTAAAGACGGGAAAATGCCGTCCGCTTGTCTGAACTGGCGTGAGGTGGGATTTCACCCTAATTCTCCCGGTGGTATGGGAGAATATTTGATTCTTGAAGAAGCATATACGCATGTGATCCCTAATGACTGGACATATGAGTTGGGCGCATGGGTAGAAACATTCAATGTCGGCTACTGGGGAGTTTGGGGAAACCATTGTGATCCGGATGCTTCCGATGTGGTTGCGATTATTGGAGGGGGGCCGATCGGCCTGTGTGCCGCCATGGTGTGCGCGGAATCAGGTGCGACAGTTGTTGTAATCGATCCGATTGCAAGTCGAAGAGAGAACGCGCTGCAGTATGGCGCGAACATCGTCTTAGACCCCACGGAAAGCCCGATTGAAGAACAGATCCTTGCATTGACAAACGGTCGTGGAGCGGATGTGGTGATTGAATGTTCGGGCAATGACACAGGGATTGCGTCGGTGTTCGATATTGCGGGACACAGCGCTCGTATTGGCATGGTAGGTCATTCCATCGGCCGTAAGGTACCGGTTGAAATCGGTAAGATACAATGGAAAACACTGCGTTTGGCAGGTTCCGGCGGCACCTATCATTGGTTCCCGCGGACGATTCGCTTCATGTCCAAAATCAAGGACAAATATGATTTTGCCGCCCTAAATACGCATCATTTCCCGTTTGAAAGGTTGGAGGAAGCGATGGATATGGCAGCCAATCATAAGGATGTGGCACGCAAGGTAATGTTGACATTTGGACTTGACTGAATAGGACGAAAGGCAGGTACAAAAAGATGAGCAAATGGGAGATTCCGGCGAAGGGCGGGAATATGGAAGCGGATAACGGTATCTATTATCAGAACATGACGCGCAAGGAAGTGAGCGAGCGTCTGGAGAAGAACGACGTGATCCTGATTCCGGTAGGCTCCACAGAGAACCATGGAGCAAGCGCGCCGTTTGGAGAGGATACCTATCTTGACACGCGGCTGTGCGAGCAGGTGGCAAAGGCGACGGGCTGCACGGTGGCGCAGCCGATCTGGTACGGCTCCCACCCGTATCACCATCTGGGGCAGAAGGGGACGATCATCATTCCTGAGGAGACGCTGGCGGATTACCTTGTGTATGTGTTCGCGGGGTTCTGGAACGCGG